>JBGPGM010000242.1:0-4533 GCA_041483855.1 Phycisphaerae bacterium
GCTGCGCCGAGTCGGGATCGTGTCGGCGGCCAAGCAGGGCCGGCAACGCCTGTACCGGCTCGACGCGAAGGAGTTGAAGCGCGTGCATGACTGGGTGAAGCCGTTCGAGCGATTCTGGGGCCACCAGCTCGACCGGATCACGGAGAACGCGGAGCGCAAGGCGAGCGGGCGATCCGCTCCCAACAATCAGGTTGATCGAACAAAGGAGAAATGACCATGCTGACCGGTATCGCTGAGGAAACCGTCCAATCTCTGCACATCAGCAAGGAGGTGCGGATCGCGGCGCCTGTTGAAACCGTGTTCGAGACGCTGCTCGAGCAGCTCGGCCCGAAGAGCGAGATGCCGGATGGCAAGCCCTTCCCCATGAAGATCGAGCCGTGGCCCGGGGGCCGCTGGTACCGCGACTTGGGGAACAACAGCGGGCATTTCTGGGCGCACGTGCAGGTCATCAAGCCGCCGGCGCTCCTGGAACTGTGCGGGCCGATGTTCATGTCGTACGCGGCCATCTCGCACGTGCAGTACCGGTTGACCGGTGAAGGCGGGGGCACGCGCCTGGCGATGATCCACCGGGCGATCGGGCAGATTACCAGGGAGCATCGGGAGGGCGTCGTCCATGGCTGGGAGTACGGACTCAAGAAGATCCGCGAAGCGGCGGAACGCCGGAACCCGGAGCGCGGGCGCGGCCGGTAGGGCGGAGCGGCGAGGACAGGTCGGGATGAACAGGACGATCCAGAGGAGATGGAGCGATGAAGGCGATCGATCTCATCCGTTGGGCGATGCAGATGACCGACCAGGCCACCACGCGGCTCGTCGCGGACATGCGCGACGAGCCGCTGACGCCGTCGACGCCCCGCGCCAAGGGGGGCGACGGCAACCACCCGGTATGGATCCTCGGCCACCTGGCGGTGATCGAGGGATCGGTGCCGCAGGTCCTCCTGGGAGAGCGGAACCCGGTCGAGCACTGGAAGCCGCTGTTCTTCATGGGGACGGAGCCGAAGGCCGACGCGGGGCTCTATCCCTCGTTCGACGAGGTGCTCGGCACGTACCGCGACCTTCGGGCCAGGAACCTGAGGCTGCTCGAGGAGATCGGGGACGGGGGCCTGGATCGGGCGCCGAAGGCGCCGCCCCCGGGCTTCGAGGGCGCGATGCGCACGACCGGTCAAACCCTCTTGCTTATCGCCCTGCACAACATGGTCCACTACGGCCAGATCGCCGACGCGCGGCGCGTCGCCGGCCGCAAGCCGATCTTGTGACGGGCCGAGCCGCGGCCGCCGGTGGATGCGGTCCAGTTTTAACCTGAAACCGGCGCGTCCGGCGGGAACCGCTTGACTTGTGGCGGTCCGGGCTGTATTTTACCTTGTGGTTATTTAACCGATTGGTGCACTACGATGCCGACGGACCATCTCACCGCCACGTTCGCGGCGCTGGCCGATCCCACCCGGCGCGCCATCCTGGGGCGGCTGGCCCGGGGCGAGACCTCGGTCACCGAACTGGCCAGACCGTTCAAGATGAGCCTCCCGGGGGTTTCCAAGCACCTCAAGGTGCTGGAGCGGGCCCGCCTAATCGCTCGGGGACGCAACGCCCAGTGGCGGCCGTGCCGGCTGGAGGCAGGGCCGCTCAAGGGCGTCTCCGACTGGGTCGGGCGCTACCGGCGTTTCTGGGAGGAGCGGCTTGATCGGCTGGAAGACTACCTGCACGAAATGAAAGCAGAGGAGCAGAAGCATGGCCGCCGGAAGACGTGAGGCTGGAAAGGCGTCGGCCCCCACGCCGTCGCCTCATCGTGGGTCGGCCGGGCGCGATTTCATGATCACACGGATCATCGACGCGCCGCGAGCGCTGGTGTTCCGGGCGTGGACCGAACCGAGGCACCTGGCCCGGTGGTGGGGCCCGCGCGGCTTCACGAACCCGGTCTGCGAGCTGGACGTGCGGCCGGGCGGCGCCTACCGCATCGTCATGCGCGCCCCGCCGCCGGAGGCCGTCGAGTACCCGCTCAAGGGCGTCTATCGCGAGGTCGTGGAGCCGGAGCGGCTCGTCATGACCATGGACTGTTCCGAACACCCGGCCGCGTGGCACGACCTCGTGAAGTCGAACCGCCAGAAGGGAGAGGACAACCCTGCCGGGGAGATGCTCACGACGGTGACGTTCGAAGAAGAGGGTGGGGGCGGCAAGACGAGAGTCACGGTCCGGACCCGCTTCGAGTCGGGCGCGGTCCGCGATGCGATGCTGAAGATGGGGATGACCGAGGGGTGGTCGCAGAGCCTGGAACGGCTCGGATCGCACCTGGCGGGAGCCTGACCATGGGCGGAGCACACGACAAGGGGAGACCGGACATGAATGCAGCCGGCGGGCGTGCCTCATTGGCGGGCGATCGGGAGGTCCACCTCACGCGCATCCTGGATTCCCCGCGTGAGTTGATATTCAGAGCGTGGACGGACCCACAGCACGTGTCGCGGTGGTGGGGGCCGCGGGGCTTCACGACCACGACTTCCAGAATGGACGTGACGCCGGGCGGCGTGTGGCGGTTCGTCATGCACGGCCCCGATGGGCGCGACTACGAGAACCTGATTACGTTCCTGGAGGTCGTGAAGCCCGAGCGCCTGGTCTACAGGCACGGCGGCGACAAGGCCGTTGAGCCGGTGAACTTCCAGGTGACGGTGACCTTCGAGGAGCATGGCGAGGGGGGCGGGGACAGTGGCGGTGGCGGCAAGACCAGGCTCACCGTGCGGATGGTCTTCCCGTCGGGCGCGGCACGCGACCACGTGGTCCAGACGTATGGGGCTGTCGAGGGGCTGAACCAGACCATCGGACGCCTTGAGGAGCACCTGGCGAGCGCCTCGACGACGGCGTCCGGGCCTGCGTCGGGCGCGCGGGAGTTCGTCACCACGCGCGTGTTCGATGCGCCGCGCGACCTCGTCTTCAAGGCGTGGACAGAGCGCGAGCGCCTGATGCGATGGTTCGGGCCCAAGGGCGTCACGATTCCGACGTGTACACTGGATCTCCGCCCGGGCGGCGTGTTCCACTACTGCATGCGAGGGCCCGAGGTAGGCGCGGACATGTGGGGCAAGTGGGTCTTCCGTGAGATCGTCAGGCCGGAACGGCTCGTCTTTGTCGTATCCTTTTCGGATGAACGCGGCGGCATGTCCCGGCACCCGTTCATGCCGGACTGGCCGCGGGAAACACTGTCCACTGTGACGTTCGCCGTGCATGCGGGGAAGGGGGGCGGGACGGTCGTGACCGTGCGATGGGCGGCGATCAATGCGACGGAGGCCGAGCGCAAGGTCTTCGACGGCGGGCACGAGTCGATGGAGAAGGGCTGGACGGGTACGCTGGATCAGCTCGCCGGGTACCTGGGCAGTGAGGCGAAGGCTTGAATGGAGGGCTTCATGGCATCAGACACCGCACCCAGTGCGGACGGAACAGCGAGGGCGGGGGGAGGCAACGCGAGGTCGTTCGCCCGCTATCTCCCCACGGTTGCGCGGGTCCTGATGGGGCTTGTCTTCCTGGTGACGGGGCTCAATGGCTTCCTGAACTTTCTGCCGCGACCCGCGACGATGCCCGAAGGGGTCGCGGCGTTCGCCGGGGCGCTTCTGCAGACGGGCTACATGTTTCCGCTGATCGCGGGGACGCAGTTGGTCGTTGGGGTGCTGCTCCTGTCGAATCGGTTCGTGCCGCTGGCGCTGGTTGTCATCGCGCCGGTCATCGTCAACATCGTCGCGTTCCACGCCTTCCTCGATCCGTCGGGGATCGGCCCCGGCGCGCTGGTGCTGGTGTTGGAGGTCTACCTGGTCTGGGCGTATCGGAAGGCGTACCGCCCGATGTTCGGGGCGCGGGCAAGGCCGGGTGGAGGGGATGCGACGTGATGCGCCCACTCGTCAAGGGCGTGTGATGGGCGATGACCGGGATGGCCGGAGGCCGATCGGATTTCGCACAACCGCAGGAGATTCCGCATGGCCCGCTATGTTGACGGTTACGTCCTGCCGGTCCCGAAGAAGAACGTTGAAGCCTACCGCCGCATGGCGCAGCAGGCCGGAAGGGTCTGGCGCGACCTCGGCGCCCTGGAGTTCCGTGAGTGCGTCGGCGACGACCTGAACGTGACGATGGGGACGCCGTTTACGCGCCTGATGAAGCCCCCGCGCGGCCGCGGAGGGGGACGCGGCGAGACGGTGGTCTTCTCGTGGATCGTGTTCAAGTCGCGTGCACATCGCGACCGCGTCAACGCGAGGGTCATGAAGGACCCGCGCATCGCCAAGATGATGAGGACGAAGCCGATGCCCTTCGACGCCAAGCGCATGGTGTACGGCGGGTTCAGGGTGATCGTCGATGCCTGAGCAGGCGGGGGGGCGGTGCGGGGGTGAGTATCCGGCCTTTGCTCGTGCCGCCGGGGTCGCCTAGCACTACAACGCAGGGTTGGGTCCGTGTGGCCAGCGGCAGTGGGTGATGCTCCGGGGATCAATACGGAGTGCACGGAGCTTGGCGGTGGTGGTGGCGGTGTGGCACCGGCGTGCGGCGGCGTTGCGGCGCTGGGTCCGCGCC
>JBGPGM010000243.1:0-4527 GCA_041483855.1 Phycisphaerae bacterium
CCCCGGAATGCAAGGGGAAAGTGGGGTAGCGCGCGCATTTGGCGCACAAGCGTGGTCGGTGCGCGCGGAACGGCCGGCAGCGGCGGGGAGAAAGCAGGGCCGTTTCCCCCGTGGCGGGCGCGCGGTGCACGAGCAACCATGACGATGACTGTGCCGGTCACACCTCACTGAAAGGGACCAGACATGCTGTACTGGGCCGCCGTTTTCTTTATCGTCGCGATTGTCGCCGCCGTTTTCGGCTTCGGTGGCATCGCCGCGGGGGCGGTGGAGATCGCCAAGATCCTGTTCTTCATCTTTCTGATCCTGTTCCTGGTCTCGCTGGTGGCCCACCTGCTCAGGGGTAGCGGTGGCGCCGTCACGCGATGACTCGAACTGGGTACGAAGACACGCGGGCGGTCGCTTGCCGATCAGTGTGGGCCTGCCCAGACAATCGAGCTGGCGCTGCGGATGTGATCGCGCAGCCGGGACCACTCCGTCGCGGCGATGGCGCACCACGTTGGTGTCTGCGGAGCGGATGCGGCGCTTCGCGCCTGGGGACCCACGGGATCACCCGCCTGGCGTGTCGGCGGCATGGCGCTGCGCCTGCTCGCAGCGCCGCTTGCCGAGGCGGAGCAGACCGTTCGGAGGATCGGGGGCGCAGACCGATCTCGATGCCCGGCGCGGCCCTGGAACAACCGGACGGGGGCCGCCGGGACTCCGGCGGGCACAGGAATAGCCCGGTCACTTACGTTCTCACTCCACAATTTACATCCCACCGCCCGCGCGACCGCTTCGACCTCGGTGGGCCCGCGGGGAACGCGTCGGCACCGGCGGCCGGCACGGCCACGCGAAGGAGCGGCTGGAACAGCCCTTTTCAAGTGCCGCGGGGCAGCATAGGGGAGGCTGCCCTGTTCCGGGCAGGCAAGGTGCCGTGGGCCTTGACGCCACCGCATAACAGGCGATTATAAGGAATGTTGAGAGTTGTCCACGCTTCTTGAAAGGAGCACGTTAGATGAAGAATCTCATTCTCGGAACGATCGCGGCACTCGGACTCGCACAGACGGCGAGAGCGGACATTACGCTCGTGACCGTCACCTACGCCGACCTGAGCGGCAGCTACACGGTGACCAACGGGACCAGCGGCACGTTCAACGCGCACGCGGTCAACACGGCCAGCCTCCACACCTCGGGCGACGTCTCCAGGGTCGTCAACCCCATCGGCACGGCCGACTTCCAGCCCGGCTTCGTCAGCGGGACCGACCTGGCGGACTTCGCGCTGAACATGAACGTCACGCACAACGGCAGCACCGGCAGCGGCACGGGGTCGTTCACCTCGACCGACGCGGACGGCGACACGATCACCGGCAACCTGAGCGGGTCGTGGAGCATCCAGAACAACTACCTGGCCTTTGCGGGCGTGCTGAGCAACGTGGTGCTCCACGACAACGGCACACGGGACAACACGTTCAACGGGTCGAACACGGGCTCCTGGGGCATGAACCTGGGCATCGCCGGTCCGTACAACGGCGCGATCGTGCACCTGACCGCGAACGTGAACAACGACTTCTTCGTCACCAACTTCGCGAACGCCGCCACGGGAACCACCGCGCAGATCACGACCGTGGTCCCGCTGCCGGCCGGTGCGTACGCCGGGTTGGGCACACTCGCGGGCGTGTTCGGCCTGGGCCTGGTTCGTCGTCGGTCGCACCTGAAGGAGTGAGGTTTCGGGCGGCCTGAAGGGCGCGCGGAATGATCCAGCCATTTCAAGGAGGGTTCATATGAACCATCGTACGACTTTTCTGATGATTACAGCGATGACACTCGCCTCGGGCGCGTCAGCGGCCCGGGCGGACTCGGTCACGCTCTCCTTCCACAACATTACCAACCATGGCAATGCGAGCCTGGTGAATCAGCTACACGTGACGGCCGCGGCGGCGTCGGGTACTTCGACGTACGCGGAGTTTACATTCACTAACAGCGCGGTAGTGGCGTCATCGATCATGCAGGTCTATTTTGCCGACGGCACGCTGCTGGGGATCGCCCAGGTGCGCCAGGCGGGCGCATCGCTGGTGGCCGGCAACGCGGTCCCTGCCGACCTTCCCGGCGGCAGCAGCCTCACCCCGGCCTTCCACGTGACGCAGGGGTTCCTGGGTGACGCGGGCAACATGGGCCCGATCCAGGGCGTCGACAGCAGTTCAGACTACGTCACCTTCCGGTTCAACCTCATCAACGGCCGGACCTTCGCCAACACGATGGACGCGCTGCGGACCGGGGCCCTGAGGATCGGCGTGCACGTGACCTCAATCGGCGCCACCCACGGCGACGATTCCTACGTGAACAACCCCACCGTCATCCCGCTTCCTCCCGGCGCGTTCACCGGGATGGGCACGCTCGCCGGCGTGTTCGGACTGGGCCTGGTGCGGCGCATTCGTCGGAATCGCTAGGTTCATGATTCGTCAATAGGAGTGTCGTATGGGCCTGATTCTACTCATCGTCGTCCTGCTGTTGCTGGTCGGCGGGCTGCCCTCGTGGGGCTACAGCCGACAGTGGGGGTACCGCCCCAGCGGCATCCTTGGCCTCGTGCTGCTGATTCTGCTGGTGCTGGTGCTCATGGGGTACATCCCCCGCGGTTTCTGAGCGGGCTGCCCCCTCGTCGTCGGCATCGACTCGTGAGGCTCTGCGCACAGGCAGAGACACGAGATGCCGGGGCAATACAGAAATACAGAAGAGAAGGAAGGGTACGACATGCATTGCAAGTGTCTGAGTCTCGTGGCGGTGCTGGTGACGTCCGTGGGCCTGCAGGCGCAGGTAAACCTGGGCTCCGCGCAGGGCTTCGCCGTCCTGGGGGGCTCGACGGTGACCAACACCGGGCCGTCCAGCATCACCGGGGATGTGGGGGTCTCGCCGGGTTCGTCCATAACGGGCTTCCCCCCTGGCACCGTGGTCGGAACGATGCACGCGGGCGATGCGACCGCGCAGCAGGCCCAGGCCGATGCCGCCACCGCGTACAACGCCCTGGCGGGCATGGCGCAAACCCAGAACCTGACGGGAACGGACCTGGGCGGGCTCACGCTCGGGCCGGGAGTGTACCGCTTCGACTCGTCGGCCGGCATGTCGTCATCGCCGCTCACTCTCAACGCGATGGGGAACCCCAATGCGGTCTGGGTGTTCCAGATCGCCACGACCCTCACCACCGCGAGCGACGCTTCGGTCGGCATGAGCAACAGCGGCAATGCGTGCAACGTCTTCTGGCAAGTCGGAACTTCCGCGACGCTGGGCACCGGCACGGTCCTCAAGGGCAGCATCCTCGCGCAGGCGAGCATCACGCTGACCACCGGCTCGATGATCTGGGAGGGCAGGGCCCTCGCTCAGAACGGCGGGGTCACGATGGATTCCAGCAATGTCTCCCTCGCCAGCTGCGCGCCGGCGCCCGCGCCGGGGGAGGCGCCGCACGCCTCGGCCGAGATGAGCGGACGCACGACGATCTCCTTCGTCAGCCCGACGGGCCACCCCGTCATGCTGCAGCGCTCGCCCACGGGGGCGTGGACCGCGGAGTTGCTGGATCAGACCGCGACCCCCGTGCCGATGACGACGAACCAATATGCGACGCACACCTGGGTCGATCCGCGCGACGGGAAGAGCTACGTCTCCGTCGCGTCGCCCCAGGGACTCTTCGTGGTGGACACCGCCGCCAGCCCGCTAGCGGTGCGCAACCTGACGACCGAGACGCTGCCGCTCTCGCCCGACGCCAGCGCCATCACCGGCCCGTCTACCGTCTTTACCAGCTCGGACGGGAGCGTCAACATCGTCGGGATCAACGCGGCGGGTGAGGTGGTGCGCTACTTCCAGACCGGGGCCGTGAGCGGCGGCCAGGCCGCCTGGGCCTTCATGAACATCTCTACGACGCAACTGACCCCGAACGGGATCGCGACGCCCCAGTTTGCGTCGAACCTGATCTCGTACGTTTCCGACTGGGGCGGCCTGCACGTGGCAGGTCTGAACGCCGCGGGCGAGGTGAACGCGGTGTGGTGGGCGCCCGGAGCGTCGCACTGGTGGGCCAACAACCTGAGCCAGGAGGCGGACGCGCCGCCGTTCATGGTCGGGATCGGCCTGACCGCGTACTCCACGCCCTGGGGCGGCCTGAACCTGGCAGGGTTGGACCAGGCGGGGCACGTGATTGTGCAGTGGTGGGCGCCGGCGCTAGGTGCGGGGGGCTGGCAGACCACGGACCTGACCGAGACCTATGGCGGGCCGGTGCTGGCCAAGGTCGGGCTGACGAGCTTCGTGCTCCCGTGGGGCGCGCTCAACGTCGCCGGCGTGACGCCCGACGGCAATCTCGTCAACTACTGGTGGGTACCCGGGTTCGATCAGTGGGTTATCACGTCGATCCGGGACGCGACCGCGGAGCCGAACCCGGAGCGCCTGACCGGAGCGATCACCAGCGTGGGCGCCCCGAATGGTGTGGCCAGCATCATCGGCAAGTCGGCCAACGGCGACATGGTGAGGTACCTGTGGCAGCCGGGCGATGGCGGAACCTGGCACACCGAG
>JBGPGM010000244.1:0-4511 GCA_041483855.1 Phycisphaerae bacterium
ACCAGAGGCTGCCGTCGCCGAGCTCGGGGATCATCACCCGGGAGGCGGCGTAGGTCAGGACCACCGACACGATCGAGGTCACCCACACCAGGCTGGTTCCGGGGTCGCCTCCCTTCGCCCGCTCCACGCGCAGGCCCGCGGACTCGAGGAACGCGCTCACGAATGTCGCCACTCGCGGATCGCGGATCGACACCGCCGCGCTGGACCGTCCGTGGCGGCCGCTGGCAACCCCGTCCGCCGTGCTCGCCGAGCTGACCGGGAGGTCCAGCCGCACCGTCGTGCCCTTGCCCGGCGCCGACTCGATCTCGACCGACCCGCCCACCGCCTGCACCAGGCTGCCCACCCGCGACAGGCCCAAGCCCGTCCCCAGCCCGCGTTTTTTGGTGGTAAAGAATGGGTCCATGGCGCGCCGCTTGACCTCCGCCGTCATCCCGGGCCCGTCGTCGCTGAGGCCGACCCGCACGACCCGGCCGTCGTGCGCCGGCTGGGCCCAGATTCGCACGCTGCCGGTACATCCGATTGCCTCGCCGGCGTTGACCACCAGATTCAGCATGGCCTGCGTCAGGCCGTGCGGCGCCATGCCCACCAGGGGCAGGCCGGGCGGGAACTGGGCGTCGAGCCGCGCCTGCTTGGGCAGCGCCTTGCGCAGCATCGCCCCCACCTGCTTCCACCATTGCGCCAGGTCCGTCGCTCCCCCCACGCCCCCGTCTGCATCCGGATCCAGGGCCAACATGTTCAGCGCGTCGCTCAGGTTCTGGAGGTACTCCACGGACCGGCGCACGGCCTGGAGGTCTTCCTGCATCCCCGCCGGGTGCGGCGTCGATTCCAGCGCATCCAGCCTGCAACGGATCGGCAGCAGGACGTTGCTCATGTCGTGCCCCAGGCCTGCCGCAAGCGTCCCGATCGCCACCAGCCGGTCCGCCTGGCGCATCTGGTCGTGCATCCGCTCCAGTTCCGCCGTCCGTTCGGCCACCTGCGTCTCCAACTCCTGGTGGTGCCGCTCGATCTGGTCCTCGGCGCGCTTCCGTCGGACAAGGTTCCCCAGCGGCGCCACCGCCGCGCGGGCCAGCGCCAGCAGCCGCGGGTCCTCCGGCTTCGGGTTCCGGATGAAGAACAGCAGCACCGCCACCGGCTCGTCCTCGCAACGGATCGGGATCCCCGCGGCGGCCTTGAGGCCATCGGCGCTTGCCTCGGCGCGGCGCAGGAACTGCGACTCCGGGAGGTCCCGCAGGTTGGGGATCCACAACTCCGCCTCCGAATCCCAGATCCGCCCCGCCAGCCCCCGTCCGCTGATCTCCAGCGCCCCCGACGCCGTCCGCGCGGCGCGCGACATCCGCTCGGGGTGGCTCCCCGGCCGGTCCCACGAGACGCTCATTTCGAGGCCCGGCCCGTCGTTTCGCGGCAGCCAGACCTCGCCGTAGTCCCAACCAATGGCCAGGCAGACCTCCCGGAGCGTGGCGACCATCCCGTCCGCCAGCGTCCGGGCCTCGCCGATCGCCAGGGCGAGCGTCTTGAGCAGCCAGACTAATGCCTCCGTCCGCCTGCGGTCGCCGATGTCATGGACCACTCCGATGGCCACCGAAGGCCGCTTCTGCTCGTCGCGCAAGACGGTCAGGTGCACCTCAGCCCACACGACCTCGCCGTCGGGTCGCAGGTACCGCTTCTCGCGCGCCAGGTAGCCTTCGCCGCTCTCGAGGAACTCCTGGAATCTGGCCCGGTCCGCCTCGCGGTCGTCCGGGTGCGTGACGTCGAAGAACGTCTTGCCCAGCAGCTCCTGCTCCGAGTACCCCAGGATCTCGCACAGCCGGCGGTTGGCCCGCAGGAACCGCCCCGTCGTCGGGTCCACCAGCCCCTTGCCGACGCCCGCGGCCTCGAAGATCGCCCGGTAGTTCTCTTCGCTCTGCCGACTCTTCTGCTCGGCACGCTTGCGCTCGCTCAGGTCTCTGATGACACCCGTGAAGTGCGGTTGCGTCTGGCCGGGCAAGGCCACCGGCGAGATGGACATCTCCACCGGGATCCGCGTCCCATCCTTTCGCACCGCCTCGAGTTCCTGCGTGCGGATGAGCGCGGGGGCGGGGTCATCCTGTCGGTGCGCGGCCAAGTACTGCTTGTACTCCAGGGCGTGCGGCTCGGGGATCAGCAGGCGAACGTGACGCCCCACCAGTTCATCGGGCTCGTACCCCAGCACGCGCTTCACGCATTCGTTGGCGCTGATGATCGTCCCATGCGGGTCGATCGTGATCACCGGGTCCGGCGTCGAGACCAACACCGCGCGGTACTGGGCCAGCATCCGCTCGAGCAGCTGCGCCAGCCGCCCGCTCTCGGCCCTGCCCGCCGCCGCGTCACGCAGCGCCAACTTTGCATCTCGATCCGGCATGCGTGTCTTCTGCACCTGGACGCCGCTGCTCGCCGTGGCTCCCCCGCCGCCCGCGGTACGGCGGATCGTGTTCCCGTCTCTATGTTCCACAGTCTACCAAGGAGGTTCCCCTCGCGGTAGTGTCGCGGACGATTTTCGTCGCGTCGCCGCGCGTCGGCGCTGAGCGGATCGGGCGTGGCGACCCCTGCAGGCCGTTCAAGCATATGGGTCGCCCGCGTCGGCAAGTGAACGCCACACGGATGGGGGTGGTTTCCCCGTAGTAATCGATGGCTCATCATGGCTTAATAGTCGCATGAGCGCAGGCTCGGATCACAAGGCGTTGGGGCCTCTCTCCGGCGCAGGGCGGACGGCACCGCGAGCAGCCATCCGCCCTTGCGCCGCCGCGCCGGGCGCAGGCGTGCGCTGGCCGGGCCGCCGTGGGCGGGGGCTCGATCGGCGGGCCCGAGCGGCCGAGTCCCAACGCCTTGTAAGAAACCGTGGGCGCGGCGATCAGGATGGTTGAACGCCGCTCGCCATTTCGTGTTGATTGTCGGTATTGACCTTGAGAACAGGATCAGGCGACTGGCGCGAACGTACTCGGCGGCATCCCCCGCACGGCCTTCACAACCCAGGAGCGCACCCATGCTCGTGCTCACCCGGTCTGCGCAACAATCGTTGGTTATCGGTCAGGACGTCGTCGTCACCGTCACGAGGATCAGCGGGCAGCGCGTGCGTCTGGCCATCGACGCCCCCGCCTCGGTCCGCGTCGACCGACTCGAAGTGCGGCGCCGGGCCGAGCGGGCCGCCGACGCCGGGCTCACCGGACCCGAACCTTCCGAGGACGACTCCAGGCCGTTTCTGCGATCCATCGATCGGTTCATGCCGCGCCGGAAGACACCGGCCTAGTCTCGCACGCTCACCCCGCGGGCGGCGGGCGCGACGGATCACCGCTCATCGCCGGAACCCGCAGTGCAGGCAGATCGACAACGCTCCTCGGGGAGGGGACGCAATGGCCTGGGCGCTGACGAAACGGCTGAGACAGAGTGAATCGTCCGGCATCCGCCGGGGGCGCGCAGGTGCGCCCGCGCAGGCTAGCGGCTGCGCTCACGCAATGACCGATCGCTGGTGGTCGGCACCGTTTCCCCTGATCGCAGCCGTTCTGCGAGGATCCCAACGGTGGTAACGAGCATGTCCGCCCCTCCCGTGCCGATCACGATGTCCCGACTGCCTCCGCACGCACCCCCGCGCGCCAGGGTCGTGACCGTCGAGGACGAACCCAAGGCAACGGCGCGCGGGCGCAGCGACCTCAAAGTCCCCCTTTGCCCAACTTCCGACGGGCCAACGAGTCGCTCTTCCCGCGAGGGCGCGGCCACTGCGGGGCCCCCGAGCGGCCCGAGGTCCGGTTTGTCCAGGAGGCGGGCAACGATTGTCCGAAAGCCGCGTCCGTGCGCCCGACCGGCTCCCGGCGCGAACTGACCTGATCCCGCGTCCACCCGTCCCTGACATGCGAAGAAGGATCAGGCGACGCCATGGCAGCAGAGCAGCCTCCGACGAACTGGGAGGTGACCGTCCCCGTTGGCCCGGTCGAGTTGTCCGGCTCGCTCGGGGTGCCCGCGGGCGCCCGCGGGCTGGTCGTCTTCGCCCACGGGAGCGGCAGCAGCCGGTACAGCGTGCGCAACCGCTACATCGCCGGTGCGCTGCGCGATGCGGCGATAGCCACCCTCCTGATGGACCTGCTCACCGACGCCGAGGGCCGGGACTTGGCGAACCTCTTTGATATCCCCCTCCTGGCCCGCCGCCTCCGGGCCGCCACCGCCTGGGCCCGCCGCGACGAATGCACCCGCCACCTGTGCATCGCGTACTACGGAGCCAGCACCGGCGCCGCCGCCGCGCTTCTGGCCGCCGCGGACGACCCCGCCATCGCGGCCATCGTCTCTCGCGGCGGGCGTCCGGACCTGGCCGGCCAAGCCCTGGCGCGGGTCACGGCGCCGACCCTGCTGATCGTCGGCGGCGACGATGGTCCGGTCGTCGAGATGAACCGCGCCGCGCAGCGGAAGCTCCGCTGCCCGAACGAACTGGTCATCGTGCCCGGCGCCAGCCATCTGTTCGAGGAGGCCGGCCGCCTGGAAGAGGTCGCCAAGCACGCTCGGGCATG
>JBGPGM010000245.1:0-4508 GCA_041483855.1 Phycisphaerae bacterium
AAACGGTAGACCCTGAGGTGTCCACGTTTCACGCCGTCGCATCCCGCGCACCAGCGATGTTCGCTGCCGGAGAGCCGGGAATCATCGTCCAACCAGGGCGATCATGCTGTACACTCGCCATCCAGAGCCCGCGCCGGTCGTGGGTGGAGAATCAACCGGCAAGTCCCGGGCAAAGGAGGCAGCCATGCTCAGGTCGATCGTCGCCGTCGTCGTCACCTACATCGTGATGGTCATCCTCATCATGGGTGCGTTCACGGGCATGTGGTTCGGTCTGGGCCCGGATCGCCTGCTCCAGCCCGGAAGCTACCAGGGCAACATGCTTATCACCATCGCGGCCCCGGCGATCACGCTGATCTGCGGGCTCTTCGGCGGCTGGATGTGCGCCAAGATCGGCCGGAGCGGCAAGCCGGTGATCGTGCTGGCCGGCGTCGTCCTGGTGCTGGACATGCTCACGGCCTATTTCACGCTCCAGAAACCCGAACCGACGGGTCCGCGCGAGCCCGGCCTGACCGCCGCTCAGATCATGGAGAAGGGACGCGAGCCGGCGTGGCTCGCGATCTTCAATCCGATCGCGGGCGCCGCGACCGTGCTCATCGGCGGGCTGCTTATGGCCGCGCCGCGCAAGCCACGCTAACCCGGTTACTCCTGGCGCGTGCAGACCCATCGGGGGGGCGCCTCTTCAACTCCAGTTTGGAAGGCAACACGCGAAGGGCGATCGAGGCTGTGGCCTTCGTCAGCGTGTATGCGCACCACCCACCCCGATCGTCCGGCGAGCGTGCTCCGACCACTACGATGCCTGATGCACCGCCGCGACCCTGGCGCCGACGCGATCCTCGCACGAGCCGGTGTAGCGCCGACCCGCTTTCTCGCTCGGTATCACGGAGACCCAGAAACCCGGTTCCATCGGCTAAGTCGGCTTGACGGGATTCGGATTATTCTCGCGGCCGCGTGCAGTAACCGGGGCCGATCGGCGTTATACTGGGCAATATCCACCGGCCGCCCACGGCACCCCGGCCCGCCTTCCGCGTGGCGGGGCCGATCGGTTGAACCACCCAACCCCGATGGCGGACGCGCCGTCGGGCAAGGAGCGCGACCATGAACGAGGCCGATGCGCCCACGTTTGCGGCAGCGACGCCATTCACTTCCCGCCGGGGCGATGAGTCGCCCGGCGGGCGTGCCGTGTCGCGCCGGCGTCTGCTGCGCAGCGCGGCCGGGCTGGCGGCGTTCTGGGGAGTAGTAGGGGCCGAATCGGCCAGGGCCCGGGCGACGCCGCCGACGGACGTGTCCGCCGACGTGGACCCCAGCAGCCTGCTCAACAAGCTCGTGCGCCGCGTCACGATGGGCTTTACGCAGGCGGAGCAGTCGCTGGCCAACTCGATGGGGTATCAGGCGTACCTGGAGTACCACCTCAACTACACCGCCATCGACGACAGCGCGCTTAACGCCCAGCTGGCGGCCCTGACCACGCTGACCATGACGCCGTCGCAGCTGTACCTGCTCACCGCCGGCCAGGTCATCAGCGAACTCACGGAGGCGGTGATCCGGCGCGGGGTATTCAGCAACCGGCAGTTGTTCGAGCGCGTCGTCGAGTTCTGGACGGACCACTTCAACATCCAGATCACCAACGAGGACGACCAGTATCTCAAGACCGTGGACGACCGGGACGTGGTCCGCGCCAACGCCCTGGGCGCCTTCCCGGCCCTGCTCTCGGCCAGCGCCCACAGCCCCGCGATGCTGTTCTACCTGAACAACAACATCAGCGTCGCGGGAAACCCCAACGAGAACTACGCCCGCGAACTGATGGAACTGCACACGCTGGGCGTCAACGGCGGGTACACGCAGAACGACGTGCACGAGGTGGCCCGGTGCTTCACCGGCTGGCAGTATTACCTGCGCGGCACGGGGTCGCTGCAGGGAACCTTCCGCTTCAACGCCGCGCAGCACGACAACGCCTCCAAGGTCGTGCTGGGCAACACGATCCCGGCCAACGGGGGAATCCAGGACGGCGTCACGGTCCTGAACATCCTCTCCAACCACCCCAGCACCGCCACCTTCATCGCGACCAAGCTCTGCCGGCGGTTCATCGGCGAGGACGCATCGGCCGCCACGATCAGCGCCGTCGCGGCGACGTACACCTCCACGGGCGGCGACATCAAGGCGATGCTCCGCACGGCGCTGCAGCCCAACGTCCTGGCCGACGCCACGCCACGGTACAAGCGCCCCTTCCACCTGTTCGTGTCCGCGATGCGGGCGCTGCCCACCGCGATCACGTCGGTGACGGCGCTGCGCACGCAACTGGCGGGCACGGGCCACCAGCCCTACTACTGGATCGCGCCGGACGGGTACCCGGACACGCTGACGTACTGGTCCGGGCTGATCCTGCCTCGCTGGGGCTTCGGGGCCTCGCTGCTGACGAACTCGTCGGGCACGGCCGGCGGGATCAGCGGGCTGACCGTGGACGTGCCGGGGTTCCTCTCCGGGCTGACGACGGCCCAGCAGATCGTGGACCGGATCGACCAGGCGATGTTCGGCGGCGAGATGCCCGCGTCCGACAAGGCGCGGATCCGCACCTACCTCCTGCCGGACCCGCCCTCCACCATCCGCCAGCGGGACGCCATCGGGCTGGCCATCGGGTCCCCCGGGTTCCAGTGGTATTGACCGGCGGGCGGGCCGCTTCCGATCCGGACGCGGCCTCTAGAGCAAGGGACGACCAATGAGCATCGAATGCTGCGGGTGCGCGGAATACACGGAGCTGTCGCGCCGCCGGTTCATGGCCGTGACGGGCTCGGCGGCGGCTCTGGCGGCCGCGGCCCCGGCGTGGCTGCCCCGGGTGGCCCTGGCCAGGGACCACCGCGGGACGATGCGCGACGTGATCGTGTCGATCTTCCTGCGCGGCGCCGCCGACGGGCTGTCCATCTGCGTGCCGTGGGGGGAGGCGGCCTACTACACGGCGCGACCGACGTTGGCGATCCCCCGGCCTGACAGCGGCCTGCCCAACCGGGCCATCGACCTGGACGGGTTCTTCGGCATGGCCGCGGCCCTGCAGCCCCTGATGACCGCGTACACGAACGGGCACCTGCTGTTCATCCACGCGGCGGGTTCCACGGACCCCTCGCGCTCCCACTTCGACGCGCAGCGCTTCATGGAGGTCGGCCTGCCCGGGTCGAACAGCCTCTACACCGGCTGGCTGGGTCGGCACCTCTACAGCGTCTCGCCCATGTCGCCGACGGCGCAGCTGCGCGCCGTGGGCATCAGCACCGGCCTGCAGCAGACGCTCGTCGGCGGCCCGCTCACGCTGCCGATCCCCAACCTCGACGCCTTCGGCCTCTCCGGCACCACCAGCACCGTCAACAACCGCCAGGTCGCCCTGGGGGACATGTACAGCACGGTGGCCGATCCGGTCCACGCCGCGGCCGAGACCACGATCCAGACCATCAACCTGCTCAACACGATCAACTTCGCCGGGTACGTGCCCGCGGGGGGCGCGGTCTACCCGGCGGGCAGCCTCGGGCTGGCGCTCAAGTCCACGGCCGCGCTCATCAAGGCGCAGGTGGGCGTGGAGGCGGTGGCCATCGACGTGACGGGCTGGGACACGCACAGCAACCAGGGGCCGATGACGGGGACGATGGCGGCGTTGATGGCGTCGCTCGCCGGTTCGATCGGCGCGTTCTACACGGACATGTGGACGGGCACGGCCCCGACGGTGACGCTGGTGGCGATGTCCGAGTTCGGCCGGCGTGTCGGCGAGAACGGAAGTCTCGGGTCCGACCACGGGCACGGCAACGTCATGATCGTGCTCGGCCATTGCGTGACGGGCGGGCGGGTGCTCACGCAGTGGCCCGGGATGGGGCCGGGACAGTTGTACCAGAACCTGGACTTGCAGGTCACGACGGACTACCGCGACATCCTGGCCGAGATCGTGCAGCAGCGGCTGGGCAACTCCAACCTTTCCTATGTCTTCCCCAGTTTCACGCCGACCAACCGCGGCGTCACATCCTGCTGACCCCCCGCCCCCCCCACTTGCGTTGCGGGCGGTCCGTCCGATGCGTCCAAGGAGGCTGAACGTGTTCACGAAGCGAGCAACTCGTCGGATCGGGCCCAGCCCACTTGCAGGAGCCGCGTGGGGCGTGCTGGCCCTGCTGGCGAGCGTATCGGTCGCACCGGCGCAGACCGCGATCTACAGCAACGCGCGCACCACCCCCACCGACCCCGGCCTCTCCACCGGCACCCTGACGGACAGCGGAGCCCCCGCCCCACCGGGCGCGACGTGGAGCGAAGCCCAGTCCGACGGCGCCGGCGCGGCCAACGCGGTCGGCGGGTTCTCCAGCCACCTCACCGCAGCCAGCGGCGGCGGTGCGTCGCGCCTGGCGGATGACTTCGTGGTTCCCGCCGGGCAGCGCTGGCGGATCGACTCGCTCTCGTTCTTCGCCTACCAGACCGGCGCGCCGGCCGGGCTGTCGCCCTTTGCGGGCCTGAATCTGCGGGTCTGGCGCGGCCGGCCGGGCGAT
>JBGPGM010000246.1:0-4508 GCA_041483855.1 Phycisphaerae bacterium
ACCTCTCCCCAAGACCGCCAGCCATCCGCCCCATAGACCGCCAACTCCCTCCCATAGACCGCCAACCCAAAACCCCCCTGCGCTGTCAAAAACCCAAAGGCCGCCATAGACCGCCATAGACCGCCAACGTTTTCTGCATTTCCCCCTTCTCACCCCGCAAAAACCCCGGCCCCAACATCCCTACTCCAGACTGAAGTCGAAACCCCCGTCGGATTGCCAAATGGCCAGCACGCCCATCGCCGCCGCCGCACCCGCACAGGCCAGTGTGGCCTGCCAGGGCCGCAGCCGCGCTGCCGGCCCCGCGCCGCCCAGGCCGGGCGCCGCCGCGCCGAGCATCACGAACACCGCGCTCCCGATCGTCGTCCGCACGCACAGGACCAGCCCGACGATCAAGAGCGCGTACACCGGCGACACGCCGCGGGCCAGGTCGAGCCCGGGCCTCCAGATCGCCAGGAGCAGGAAGACGCCCATCGCGGCCGCGATCGCACCGGCCATCTGCGCCAAGAACGCCGAGTGGGCCTGGAGGAAGGCGAGACTGGCGCCGGTGGCAGCGATGAGGAGCGTGAGCGGCACGCGGATGCCCGCCGCGCGGGAAGGAGGAGCGGGCGGGAGCGAGGCGCCGCCCGGATCATTGGACCGGCCGGCGCTGGCGATGGCGTACTGGATGCCCGCCGCGCAGATAGTGGAGAAGGCCAGCCAGAGCACCGAGGCGATCCGCGTCTCGGCGCTGAGCAGTCCCGGCCACAGGAGCACGGCGAATGCAACAGCACCAAGGGCGTACATCGGCCAGCGGCCGGGGCCACCGATCGAACGCACAACCCGTGCCGGGAAGAGCGCCACCGCCGCGGCCGCGACGACGGCAATGTACGGCAGCCACCGGTGCGGCTCCGACGGCGGAAAACCGGGCCAGCGGTTGGCGACCAGCGTGTCCGCGCCCACATACGCCAGCGCCAGCGCGCCCGCGCTGGCCCAATGCGCCGACGACGCCGCCTTCCCGAGCGTGCTCCGCCACGGTCGCCATCCCGCAACCAGAACCGCGCACGCGATCAGCATCGGCGGCACGATCCCCAGCAGTGCGGTCCGGACAGGCATGGCGCGGCCCCGTCGGGGGAGGGGGGGCGTGGGACAGGTCTACTTCGCGCCGCCGGCCTCCAGGGCGATGATGATGCGCACATCCTCGCCCAGCCCGTCGGGCATGTAGGAGACGCCAAAATCGCTTCGCTTGACGTTGAAAACTGTCTCGAAACCGATCAGCGAGCCGCCTCTCTGGCTCTTGCCCGTGCCGGTCTTCTCGAACTTGGCGGTCACGGGCTTGGTCACGCCGTGGATGGTCAGGTCGCCCGTAACCTCGTACGCGTCGCCCGACTTGGACCACGACTTGCTCTTGAACGTGGCGGTGGGGAACGTGGCGGCGTTGAAGAAATCGGCGCCCTTGAGGTCTGCATCGCGTTTGGCGGCGTGGGTGTCCACGCTCTCGATCTTGACCTCGACGTCGATGCTGCTGGAGGCGGGATTGGCCTCGTCGAAGGTGATGGTGCCGTGGACCTCGTTGAACCGGCCGTAGAAGTACGAGGCGCCCAGGTGCTTGATGCGGAACAGGACCGACGAGTGGACGGGGTCGATGGAGTACGACCCGGGCGCGCCGGCGTGAGCGGCGGGAAGGGAGGCGCGTGGGGCGGCGGCGATGGCCAGGGCGCTGCAGGCGATGGCGGTGGCGACGAGTCCGGCGCGGAGCATCATGGGGGTCTCCTTGGGGTGTGGGGTCGGTGGGTCTCTCCAGGTCGCTCGCGGATAGTAGATGGCCGGGCGGCCTCCGTCCGCGCCGCCGGCCGAGTCACCGTAGACTGCTGCCGGTCGAGCCATCGGGCCCGTGGCGGAACGGCAGACGCAGCGGACTTAAAATCCGCGGCCGCTTCATCGCGGCGTGTGGGTTCAAATCCCGCCGGGCCCATTGCCGGCCCGCGGGCTCACTGCGTGACGGTCCGCTCGCGCGACCAGGCGGCGCGGTGGACCCACGACTTGGCGATGGAGAACACCACCGGGTACACGAGCAGCTCCATCAGGAAGCTCACCACCAGGCCGCCGATCATCGGCGCCGCCAGCCGGCGCATTACGTCCGCCCCCGTCCCGTGGGCCCACAGCAGCGGGGCCAGCCCGATGAACGCCGCGCTCACGGTCATCGCCTTGGGCCGGATCCGCATCACGGCCCCGTCGTGCACGGCGGCCAAGAGGTCCGCCGGCCCGGTCATCCGCCCCTGGCGCACGAAGCGGTCGTGGCTGTTGTCCAGGTAGAGCAGCATCACCATCCCCGTCTCCGCGTCCAGGCCCGCCAGCGCGATCATCCCCACCACCACCGCCAGCGACATGTTGTACCCCATCGCGTACAGGAACCAGTACGCCCCGATCAGGCTGAACGGCACCGCCAGCATCACCACGAAGACCCGGAACCAGCTCCCCGAACTCATGTACAGCAGCAGGACGATCGCCAGCAGCGCGCCCAGCGCCGCGCCCACGATCCGCGGCACCGCCTTCTCCCAGAACTCGAACTGCCCCGAGAAGACCAGCGTGTACCCCGGCGGCATCGGGACCTGGCGCGCGATGACCCGGCGCGCCTCGCCGATGTACCCGCCCAGGTCGCGCCCGGCGATGTCCACGAACACCCACGCGGTCCGCTGCGCGTTCTCGGAGCGGATCATGGGCGGGCCGGGGTTGATCGTGATGCCGGCAAGCTGGCCGAGCGGCACCTGCGCCCCGGACGGCGTGTCCACCAGCACCTCACGGAGCGCCGGTACATCGTCGCGCAGCTCGCGCGCGTACCGGATGTTCAGCGGGTACCGCTCCAGCCCCTGGACGGTGGTGGTCACGTTCATCCCCCCCACGGCCGTCTGGATCACGTCCTGCACGTCCCCCGTGGTCAGACCGTACCTGGCCGCGCCTGCGCGGTCGATGTCGATGTCCAGGTAGTAGCCGCCGAGGGTGCGTTCCGCGTAGGCGCTGGCGGTGCCGTTGATCGACCGGACGGCGTTGGCGGCCCGCTCGGCCAGGTCCCCCAGCACCTTGAGGTCCGGCCCGCTGACCTTGATCCCCACCGGCGTCTTGATCCCCGTCGCCAGCATGTTGATGCGGTTCTCGATCGGGTACGGCCAGGCGTTGGCGACGCCGGGCATCTCGACGACACCGGGCCTGCGGCGCTCTCCGCTATCCCACCGGTTCAGACCCGCATGTTCGGACCCATCCGGGTCCGTCCAACCAAACTTGAGTTCCTCCATCGTGATCGGCCGCTCCTCCGGCCACAACGTCGCGGTCAGCGGACTCTTGAGCCACGAGGGCCAGTCGCTGAAGAAGTATCGCACGGCGCGCCGTCGCCACTGCTCGCGGTCCGGGTTCAACTGCACGACCGTCTCGACCATCGACAGCGGCGCCGGGTCGGTCGCCGTGTCCGCCCGCCCGATCTTGCCGTGGACCGACAGGACTTCGGGGACGGTCTTGATTAGTTTGTCCGTCTGCTGCAGGAGTTCCCTGGCCTTGGTCACGCTGATGCTCGGGTCCGTGGTGGGCATGTACAGCAGGTCCCCCTCGTCCAGCGCGGGCATGAACTCGCTCCCCAGCCGCGCCGCCGGGTAGACCGTTGACGCCAGCGCTACCGCCGCCAGCCCCAACACCGGCCACCGATGCCGCATCACCAGCCCGAACGCCGGCCGGTACAGCCATTGCAGCACCCAACTGATCGGGCTGCGGCTCTCGTGGATAATCCGCTGCGGCACCAGCAGCATCGCCATCAGGACCGCCCAGCCACCCGCCAGCCACCACGCGTAGTCCCGCACGTGCGGCAGCGACTGCGCCACCAGCCACAGCGCGGCCGCGGGCACGAGCATCGCCGCCAGCGTGATCGCCAGATTCCGCTTCCACCCCCACGCCCTGGGCAGCACCCGGCCCGTGATGAAGTACACCATCAGCACCGGGATGATCGTCACCGACAGGATCGCCGCCGCAGCCATCGCGAACGTCTTGGTGAATGCCAGCGGCTTGAACAGCCGCCCCGCCTCGCCGCCGAGCACGAAGACCGGCAGGAAACTGACGGTGATGATCAGCAGCGAGAAGAACAGCTGCGGCCCGACCTCTTTGGCAGCCTCCAGAATCACCTCGCCGCGCGCCCGCGCCGTCTGCCCGGCGTGAACCCGCTCCTCCTCGCGGTCCAGGTGCTTGTGCCCGTTCTCGACCATCACCACCGCCGAATCGACCACGACGCCGATCGCGATGGCAATCCCGCCCAGCGACATGATGTTGGCGTTGATCCCCGCCAGGTGCATGACCAGCAGCGCCACGACCACGCTGCTGGGCACGACGAACACCGCCACCAGCTCGCTCCGCGCGTGCAGCAGGAAGAGCATGCACACCAGCCCCACCACGACGATCTCCTCGATCAGCGTCGTGCGCAGCGTGTGGATCGACCGCTGGATCAGTTCCGACCGGTCGTATGTCGCCTTGATGAACACCCCCGGCGGAAG
>JBGPGM010000247.1:0-4498 GCA_041483855.1 Phycisphaerae bacterium
CCTGTTTTTCGCGCCCGATCCCGCGACGACGGCGCAGGCGACGATCGGCGGGTGCATCGGGAACAACGCCGCGGGGGGGGCGGTCGATCCGGTACGGGCGGACCAGCGAGAACATCCTGGGCGTCGATGCGGTGCTGACGACGGGCGAGCGCGTGCGGCTGGAACCCGGCGCGGGGCTGCGTGACGCGGGCGCGCGCCGGTTGGGAGACGGCGTCGTCGATGTCGTGCGCCGGAACACGGACCTGATCCGGCAGCGATACCCCAAGACGCTGCGCCAGAACGCCGGGTACGCGCTGGACCGGATCCTGTCGCAAGTGGAGCGCGGGGCAACGGGCGAGACCGTGGACCTTTCGACGCTGCTGTGCGGCAGCGAGGGGACGCTGGCTGTCGTCCTGGGCGCGAAGCTGAGACTGCACCCGCTGCCGTCGGCCAAGGGGCTGGCGGTGATCAGCTTCTCCAGCTTGGAGGACGCGATCGAGGCGGTCAAGCCGATCCTGAGCGACGGGCTGGCGCGCGGCCTGACGGCGGTGGAACTGCTTGACGACGTGGTGCTGGACGCGGCCAGGGGGAACCTGGAGTGTCGCCGGTACGTCGAACTGCTGCCCGGGGCCGACGCTGACAAGGGTGAGCCGAAGGCGGTGCTGTACGTGGAGTTCTTCGGGTATGCGCGCGGGGCGGCTCAGGTCGAGGGGGCGCTCGACGCGCTGCGGGAGTTGTCAAAGCGGCTGGGCGGGGTCCGCGCCATGGCGTGCCACGTTGACGCGCCGACGATGCTCAGCGCCTGGAAACTGCGCAGGGCGGGCGAGCCGCTGCTGCACGGCCTGCCCGGCCGGCGAAAACCCGTGACGTTCGTCGAGGACAACGCCGTGCCGGTCGAGCGTCTGGGCGAGTTCGTCAGCGAGTTCAAGCGGATCGTGGCGCGCCACGGCACACGGGCCGCGTACTGGGCGCACGCCAGCGTCGGCGTGCTGCACGTGCGGCCGATGATCGACCTGCACGACCCGCAGGACCGCGAGCACATGCGCCGGATCGCGGTCGAGGTGGCGGACCTGGCCAGGTCGCTCGGCGGCGTGATGAGCGGCGAGCACGGCGACGGGCGGGAGCGCGGGCCGCTGCTGGAGCGATTTTTCGATGCGGACCTGGACGCGGCCTTCGCCGAGGTCAAGCGGCTCATCGATCAGGCGGGCGTGCTCAACCCGGGGGACATCGTGGGGGCGGGGGGGGTCGAGACGATCACGGAGAATCTGCGGGCGCTGGCGGGGGAAGAAGCGAATGGCAGAGCAGCGCGGCAGAAGAGCACCACCGAAGACGCGGGAACGGCGAACGGGGATGCCGGTGCGGGGGTTGCGACCTACTTCGCGTACGACGATCAGCACGGCTTGCGCGGGGCCGCGGAGATGTGCAACGGGGCGGGGGTATGCCGCAAGCGGAGCGGGGGGACGATGTGCCCGTCGTACATGGCGACGATGGACGAGCGCCACAGCACGCGCGGGCGGGGCAATGCGCTGCGCCTGGCCATCACCGGGCAGATCGGGCGTGATGGCGCGGCGGGCGGCCGCCGAGGGCCCTCATGGGACGATGACGGGACCATGCGGACACTGGACCTGTGCCTCTCGTGCAAGGCGTGCAAGAGCGAGTGCCCCAGCAACGTGGACATCGCACGCCTGAAGGCGGAGTACACGGCGCAGCGGTACAGGCAGCGGGGCGGCGCACCGCTGGCGGCGAGGATCTTCGGGCATGTCCGTGCCCTCAACAGGCTGGGCGCGGCGATGCCGGGAATCGCGAACTGGGTGGGCGGGCTGCGTCTGACGAGGGCCGTGATGCGCCGGCTGCTGGGGATCAGCGAGAAACGGGCGCTGCCACGGTTCGAGCGGTCGCTGTACCGGTGGTTCGAGGGGCGAGCAGGTGCGGGCGAAGCGGCCAACTCCACCCGGCGCAGGGGCGTCGTGGCGCTCTTCGCGGACTGCTTCACGGCGTACAACGAGCCGCGGATCGGGCGTGCGGCAACGGGGGCGCTGGAGGGGCTGGGTTACGAGGTGCGGTTGTACCCGCGCGATGGCGGCGGCGGGCTGAGCGCGGGGTGCTGCGGGCGGGCGATGATCTCGACGGGGCTGCTCGGGGACGCGATCGCGACCGCGGACAAGACGCTGGAACTGCTCCGTCCCGCCATCGAGGATGCCGGCGTCGAGGCGATCCTGGTTTGCGAACCGTCGTGCCTGAGCGCGTTCAAGGACGACTGGTTGCAGTTGAAGTTGAGGTCACCGATGGCGTTGCGCAGGGCCCTGGCGGACAAGACGATGCTGGTGGAGGACTTTGTTGGAAGGGCGATCGAGGGGTCAGGGGACCGAGGGATCGAGGGGAAGACGCCGCCGGAGGTGGTCCTGCACGGGCACTGTCACCAGAAGGCGCTGTGGGGGATCGAGACAAGCGCGGCGGCCCTCCGCTCGCTCGTCGGCGACCGCCTGCGCGTTCTGGACAGCGGCTGCTGCGGGCTGGCCGGCTCGTTCGGGTACGCGGCCCATCGATACGAACTGTCCATGAAAATCGGGGAACTGACGCTGATGCCGGCTGTACGTACGGCGGGCCCGGACGCAGTCATCATCGCGCCGGGCACGTCGTGCCGGCACCAGATCCGCGATGCCACGGGGCGGAAGGCGCTGCACCCGATCGAGTTGATCGCGAACCTGATGGGCGTCGGCGAGTGGCCGGACGACCCAATCGGATAGACGGGCCATCGCCTGGTCAGACTCGCCCGTGTTCAGGCAACGGGCGGCGGCGGCGGCGCGTCGGGGCGCTCCTCGACCACCGTCTTGTTGTCCCGGTCGTAGACGTAAAGCACGCCCGGCTGCTCGGTTTCGCGGCAGACCTTGTGCGACTTGTCGCAGAACGGGAAGGTCTGCGAGAGCCCGCAGGCGCAGATCCAGATCGGCTTTTCGGGGTCCAGGGTCTTGGGGTCGATCTTGATCGGGCCGAGGGCGTCGCGGCGGACGAGACGGGGCATGCGCTAACTCCAACTGGGACGGCAGGCAGAAGGGGGCGGCACAGGTAGGGCTCGCCGGTCGTAGGGTAGGGGGCGACAGGAGCCGCTGATCGGGCCAATTGTGGATTCTTGAACCTTTCAGTTGCCGAACGCTTGACACGATGTTTGGTACTTGATAACCTGTCAACCGCCGGGCTCGCGTCCAGTGCCGCCCCCGGCCGCCGGTGATGGGTCATGTGGACCCGTCCGGTAACTCCGCACTGGGAGCCCGTGCGCCCACCGAACACACGACGACCCACCTGGCGACGGCCTGGGTCGAGCAACGCGGGTGGCCACGCACGAGAGCAGAAAGGACCAGTCCCATGGCACGTAGCTCCTCATCCGCCGAGACCTCGTCCGCGACCGCCAACGGCCAGATCGAGGCCAAGGCCCAGGCGAAGCCCGCCGCGGCTGTTCCACCCCCCGCCCCCAGCAAGGAAAAGATCCAGGCCGTTGACCGGACCGTCTCGCAGATCGAGAAGGCGTACGGCAAGGGCTCGATCATGAAGCTGGACGAGCATGCGTACATCAACATCCCCGGGATCTCGACCGGCTCGATCTCGCTGGACCTGGCCTTGGGCGGCAAGGGCATCCCGCGCGGGCGCATCGTCGAGATCTTCGGCCCCGAATCGTCGGGCAAGACGACCTTGGCCCTGACGGTGGCCGCCATGGCCCAGAAAGAGGGGGGCGTGGCCGCGTTCATCGACGCCGAGCACGCGCTGGACCCGACGTGGGCGAGGCGGATCGGGGTGAACATCGACAACCTGCTGGTCTCGCAGCCGGACACGGGCGAGCAGGCGCTGGAGATCTGCGAACTGCTGGTGCGCTCGAACGCGGTGGACGTGATCATCGTGGACTCGGTGGCGGCGCTGATCCCGCGGGCCGAGATCGAGGGGGAGATGGGCGATTCGCACGTGGGCCTGCAGGCCCGCCTGATGAGCCAGGCGATGCGCAAGCTGACCGGCGTGATCGCCCGCAGCAACGGCACGGTGATCTTCATCAACCAGATCCGCGAGAAGATCGGCGTGATGTTCGGCTCGCCGGAGACCACCCCCGGCGGGCGGGCGCTCAAGTTCTACTCGTCGGTGCGCATCGACATCCGCAGGACCAGTTCGATCAAGGAGGGGGACGTCGCCGTAGGCAACCGCGTGCGGGCCCGCGTGGTCAAGAACAAGGTCGCCCCGCCCTTCCGCGACGCCGAGTTCGACATCATGTTCGACGAGGGCATCTCCGCCGCCGGCGACCTGCTGGACCTGGGCGTGACCTGCCAGGTGATCGACAAGAGCGGCTCGTGGTTCAGTTACGGCGAGGTGCGCATCGGCCAGGGACGCGAGACGGCCAAGAAGTTCCTCAAGGAGAACACCGACCTGTTCGACGAGGTCCGCAGGGCCGTGCTGACTGTCCGGGCGACGCACCCGGTGACCGCCAAGGCGCCGGCGGAGGTGGACGAGCCGGCGGGTGAAGAGTGATCGAGACGCG
>JBGPGM010000248.1:0-4497 GCA_041483855.1 Phycisphaerae bacterium
AGGGCGCGCATTTGGCGCACAAGGTTGGTCGATGTGCGCGAGTTTTTTGAGGGCGCGGATGCCAGAGAGGGCTGGCCGCCGTCTCCGGCACGTCTACGACATCAGGCGTCCCCCCACGGGCGGCGCACTGCCTACTACGATCCATCATGGAGACCTGGATTCCTCCCAATCCCAAGTATCCACCACCGAAAGCCGGCGAGCCGCCAATGCACCGCGCCGCGAGGCTCGGCGATGGCGCGGCGATCCGCAGCCTCGCCCGCGAAGGCGCCGACCTGAACGCCGTGTTCGACATCGACCTCGATCCCGAAGTCTCCTCGTATCCGGTGACGCCGCTCATGGTGGCCGCTGGTTCTGGCGACGGAGCCACCGTCGAGACCGTCAGGCTCCTGCTGGAGCTTGGCGCCGACCCCAAGCGCACTGCGGGGCCCGGCTCGGCGGCGGCGTTCGCCTGCTCGGGCCTCGGATGGAACTACAAGCCCGGCGGCGACGCTGAGAGGCTGCGAGTTCTGCTGGAGGCAGGAAGTCCGCTGCCAGCGGACCCTGAAGACTCGAACTGGTTGCTATGCGACACTGCCGCGGCCGGCGATGCGGATCGCTTGCGGGTACTTCTTCGGCATGGAATGAGGGCCGGGGGTCATTGGGACGCCGCCAAGGCGAGAGAGAATCAGCGCGCCGCGATGGAGCGCATGGCCAAGTACCGGGTGAGCCGGCCCGACCCGTTCGCGTCCATGCCCGACGAGTTCCGGGCGTCGCGGGCGGAGTCCAGGAAGAAGGAGGACGAGGAGGCGTTCGAGCGAGAGTGTTCTGCTCCATCAAGATTCGAGATTCCCCTATTCCGCGCGGCCGAGTCGGGCAGCGCCGAGTGCGTCGCGATGCTGATCGCCACCGGGGCCGATCCGCTGGCGCGGGACAACGACAAGCACACGGCGATGTACTGCGCGGGCTCTACACCCGTCGTCCGCGTGCTGCGGGCTGCCGGCGTCCCGCTCGAAGACGCCGACGAGTATGGATGGTCGCCGCTCGTTGCCGCGTTGATCTTCGGCGGATACGCCCTGGCGCGCATCCGCGCGTTGATCGAAGCGGGCGCGGATGTCAATGCGACGCACGACCACGGGCACACGGTCTTCATGTCCGCGGTAGGAACGGGCAGGCATCCGGAGGTGCTGCGCCTCCTCATCGCTGCGGGCGCAGACCCGCACGCGATCTGCGAGTTTGGCTACAACGCCTTCCACACTGCGATCAACATCAACGGCGAGGGGAATGCCGAAGAATCCGTGCGCGGTACCCTTGGGTACCTGAAGCAGCTTGGCGTCGACATGGAGCGCAGAAACGAGGGCGGCTGCACTCCGCTCGCCTGGGCGATCCTGAGGGGCAACGGGACCGAAGTCCGCGTTCTCTGCGAGCTCGGCGCCAACCCAAACGCGGTGTGCCCAAAGCACAAGTGCGGGAGCGGGGCCTGCACCAGCGCGGACCTGCCGCTGCTCTTCCATGCCGCCGACGGCATCGTCTGGGACGAGCATGTGAAGACCGAGGCGTTGCTCCGGGCCGGGGCGGACCCGCTCGTGAAGGATGCCGAGGGGTGCACGCCGCTCGTGCGGGTCGTGGCCGCGTTGTGCTCGGACGCGCCGGATTACGCGGGGTCCTTCAATGCGTTCTTCAAGGGCCTGTGGGGGCTTCGCTTCGACGGCAAGCCATTGGCGAAGACGCGCGAGGAGTTCATCGCCGAAGCAACGCCGCTGCTCCGTGCTTATGTGGAGCGGTTCGCGTCGGACATTCCGATATCCAAGACCTCGGAGTATGCCGAGCGGTGGCGAACGGAGCGGCTGTCGTGCATCGTGTCGCTGTGCGCGTACGAGGGCTGGGTGCGCCATGAGCAGTTGAGGCGTGTGCAGTAGGCGTGTTCGGCGGCCGCGAGGCCTTCGCATCGGGGTCCACGGGATCGAGTTCGAACAGCGGTACGTGTTCGATTGATCCAAGTGGCCCCGGGACGCTTCCTCTGCCCCTCCGGGGCAGGATTGAGAGGCGAACCCGAGTTCCACGGGTTGCGCTCCGCCCGGCTGGCGCCGGGCTGGGCTGACCCGTGGCTGCATTCCGCGGCCCCTCCGGGGCCAAATACGATACCTTGTTCTGCGCTCTCTGTGCCCATGCCCTCAACTGTCCCCCACCAGCCGCTCCCGTCCGTCCCCCTCCGCGAGGCGGTATTCGCCGTCACCGCGGGCTTCCTGGGCTGGGCCCTGGACGCATTCGACTTCTTCCTGGTGGTGATTTCGCTGCCGCGGATCGCGGCGGACTTTCACGTCGGCGAGCCGGCGATCGCGGCGTCGCTGACGCTGACGCTGATGTTCCGGCCGGTGGGGGCGTTCATCTTCGGGCTGCTGGCGGACCGGTACGGCCGGCGCGTGCCGATGATGGCGGACCTGGTCTTCTACTCGGCGATCGAGGTGGCCACCGGCTTTGCCCCCAACCTGACCACGTTCCTGATCCTGCGCGCCCTGTTCGGGATCGGCATGGGCGGCGAGTGGGGCGTGGGCGCATCGCTGGTGATGGAGAAGGTGCCGTCCAGGTGGCGCGGCATGCTCAGCGGTTTCCTGCAGGAGGGGTACGCCGCGGGGTATCTGCTGGCGGCCGTGGCGGCGTACTTCATGCTGGATCGGTTCGGGTGGCGGCCGATGTTCTTCCTGGGCGGGGCGCCGGCGCTGCTGGCGCTGTTCATCCGGTTCTTCATCCGCGAGTCGGAGGTGTGGAAGCGGACGAAGGCGGCGAGCTGGCCGGCGCTGGGGCGCGGGATCGTCGCGCACTGGAAGTTGTGGGTGTACCTGACGGTGCTGATGGCGATGATGAACCTGGCGTCGCACGGGACGCAGGACATGTACCCGACGTTCATGAAGAGGTTCCGCGGGTTGGACGCGAAGGTGTACTCGCAGGTGGTCATCGTGATGATGGTCGGGGCGATCATCGGCGGCGTGGCGTTCGGGCTGGCGTCGGACCGGCTCGGGCGGCGCGCGATGATGGTCGTGGCGTTTGTGGGGGCGCTGGCGGTGGTGCCGGTGTGGGCCTTCTCGTCGCAGATCGGGTGGATCGTGGCGGGGGCGTTCCTGATGCAGTTCATGGTGCAGGGGGCGTGGGGCATCATCCCCGCGCACATCAGCGAACTGTCGCCGGACCACGTGCGCGGGTTCCTGCCGGGGTTCGCGTACCAGTGCGGGAACCTGATCGCGGCGTCGATCGCGTGGGGGCAGTCCGCGGCCGCCGAACGGCATGCGTATCCGAACGTTATGGCGGCGAGCGCGGCGGCGATCTTCGCGGGGGCGATCGTGGCGACGCTGGTGGGGCGGGAGCGGCGCGGGGTGGTGTTCGGGCAGGGGAGGCGCGATGGGTGATGGGGCTGGGCGCGACACCGGGGCGCTAGAGCCCCCGCGTCAGGTGGAGGGCGATGTCGTACAACGCGTGGCCCAGCGCGAACGGCCAGATTCGCCGGACGAGGCAGTACAGTGCGCCAACCGCGACTTGGCCCGCAAAGATGGTGAGTGTCGCGTACGAGCCCTGGTAGATGTGGTATGACGCGAGGAGCGCGCCGGACGCCAGCACCGCGAGGCTCGGCCGCCCGAAGAGTCGGCTAAGGCGCGAGATCAAGTAGGCGCGCCCGACGAGTTCCTCCGCGAACCCGTTGACCACCTGCCAGAGAAGGAGGAGCGGCAGCGGACCGAGTTCACCGCCACCGCTGAACTTGGCCGCGTATCGATGGCTTGGCTCGACGTACCGCAGCACGTCGCCGAGCCAAGGCATCACGAAGGTGGCACCGTAGAACACCTCGCGCACGGCGAGGTACGATCCCCAGATCGCGGCGGCCACCGCAATCGCAAGCAGCAGATCAACGGACCAGAGTGGGCGCACGATGCCGAAGGTGGACCAGGGCTCGCCGCTGCGCCACATGATGTACAGGAGCGGGGCGATGACCTGGAGCGAAGTTGCCACAGCGACGATCCGGCTGTACGACAGTGGGGCTGAGGCGGCGTCGTCGGCGAGCGCCATCGAGGCAACGGCCCTCACCAGGTGGGGCAGCACGGCCAGCAGGAGGACAGCTCCCACCTCCAGGCACAGTTTTTTGCGCTCCTGCCGGCACAGGCGCGGCAGCCTGGGGCGGGAGGCCGCGGTGGCGGAAGGAGGGCGTGGTGCGGGCTCGCTGGGGTTTGTTCCTGGAGTGATGTCGGGCGGCGGTGGATCCATGGCGCCTCGGAGACGCAGGTTACCCGCGGAACCGTCTATCCAGCAATCACCGCCGACTGCGTGCTGCCTTCTGCCCGCTGTTCTCCGGCCGCTGCGTGCCGTTCGCTACGGGCAGCCGGCGAAGAACGCGGTGAGGAAGTCGAAGAAGTCCTGGCTGTTGGTGACGCCGTCGTTGTTGAAATCGGCGTTGCCGTTGAAGAAACTGGTCAGGAAATCGAAGAAGTCCTGGCTGTTGAGGCGGCCGTCGTGGTTCCAGTCGGCGCGGCAGAG
>JBGPGM010000249.1:0-4492 GCA_041483855.1 Phycisphaerae bacterium
GATCGACTTGGCCACCGCGTCCACGGCCTGGTCGTTCTTCCTGGGGTTACGGTCGTACGGCTTGATGTCCCCGACGTTCCGCATCTCGATCCGCATCTGTCCCTCCCTGGCCGACTGTTCGAGGAGCCCACTCGACTGCGGTCCACCGCTCCGACTGTGGCCGACTCATTATATCGATGTGCACCTCGAAGTACATCGTGTCTAATGTTGCCAGCGTGTGACTGGCCGTGACATCGGGCGGTCGCGGCGTGTCGCGTTCACCCTGCAAAGCCCGCTGTATTCGCTCGATCTACTCCCGCCGGGACCTGCCGGAGGCTGCATCGGAACGTGTGCTGCGCAGGCGCTGCGCTGCCGCGCGTTCTTATATCGAATGAGCGACGCTTGTCGTAGCATTCTACTATTGCCGGGGCGCGTTGCCAACGTGTAGGTCGAGGGTTCAAGCCCCTTCACCCGCTTTTCCCGTGCCGGCGGCGCGTGGGTCCGCCACCGCGTGCCGGCCGCGCCGCCGGGGGACGAGCCTCGGACCTTCCGTATCCCAAATAGCCTCTGTCGGCAGGGCCGGCCGACGCCGGTCCGGCGGCCATCTTCTTGCCTCGGTGGCCGTATTGTCCTTGATCGTGCCCCCGCGGCCACGTCCATGAAGGACCCTCCCAATGAACCCGACCACCCCAAGCCTCGCATGGCTCATCCCGGTCTCGCTCATGACCGTCGCGTGTGTTGCCCCCGTCGGCCTCGCTCAGCACGAGCACGCCGATCAACCCACCGCCGCGCTCCCCGAGTCCTACATCTGCCCAATGCACTGCGAGGGGGACAAGGCCTACCGCGCACCGGGCAAGTGCCCCGTTTGCGGCATGAACCTCAAGAAGCTCACGATCACCCGCTACACGGCCCAGATCACCCCTGGCGGCGAACAGATCAAGGCCGGCGAACCGACGACGCTCACCATCCGCCTCAAGGACCCGACCAGCGCGCCCGTCAAGAGCCCCGACGGCGCGCACGCCGACGCCCTGCACGTCTTCGCCGTCTCGGCCGACCTCTCGTGGTTCGCCCACGAGCACGCGATGCCGGCCCCTGACGGCGCGTTCACCACCACACTCACTATCCCTGCGCCGGGCAGGTACATCCTCTTCAGCGATCCCTCGCCCCACAACATCGCCCACCAAGTCGCGCCGTCAGACCTGACCATCCCCGGCCGGGCCCCGGCCCCTGTGCCGTTGAAGGTGGACTCCACCGAAGTGAAGGTCGTTGACGGCTACTCTGTTGCCCTCAAGGCCGCGTCCCCGCTCGTGGCCGGCGCGAATACAGAACTGACCGCGGCCATCTCCCGCGACGGCAAGCCCATCACCGACCTGGAGCCGTGGCTCGGGGCGATAGGCCACCTCGTCATCATCGCCCAGGACCTCAAGGGTTTCGTTCACGCCCACGGACCCGAGGGACATCAACCACCCCCTGGCGGAGCGGGCCACGAGATCGCCTTCCACGCAGTCCTGCCCACCCCGGGTTTGTACAGGGCGTGGGTCCAGTTCCAGCACAAGGGCAAGGTCATCACCGTCCCGTTCACCTTCGAGGTCAAGCCCGGCTCGCCCTCCGGCAAGTAGCCCGCCGGCGGCCAGCGCACGCACTGACCCCGGGTTTACGCCCGGAGCCCACCGGTCCCGCCCCGCCTTCGCGCGGTGCGGGGCCATTCCACTGGGTCCCGCGGCAACGTTCAGCCTCCCGCTTGGCCGGGGGCTTCGAGCGCGGTAGGCTGGCGGGCGCGCCGTCGTTCGACGTCGCTCCACCGTTCCAGGAGGCCTGCCTGTGTCAACCAAACTCGCGCGTTGCCTTGCCGTGACACTGCTCGGTTCGCTCTGCCTGTGGTCGGGGCCTCTGGCGAACGCGTCCGCGCCAGCCTCCGCACCCCCCGACCAGCCCAACACCCTTACCGAGACGGAACGCGCCGAGGGCACCGTTCTGCTCTTCGACGGCAAGACGCTGGCCGGCTGGACCACCAACGGCAACATGAACGCCTGGGCCGTCAGTGACGGCGAGATCCAGACCAGGGGCGACGACGGCTGGTGGCTGCGCACCGCCACGCAGTACCGCGACTTCGACCTCTGGCTCGACTTCAACCTCACGCGCGGGGCCAACTCCGGCGTCGGCATCCGCTCCTCCACCGTCGGCGACCCCGCCTTCACCGGCATGGAAATCCAGATCCTCGACTCCTTCGGCAAGGAGCCCACCAACACCCGCTGCGGCGCCGTGTACGACGCCGTCGCTCCCACCTCCATGGAGGTGAAGAAGCCCGGCGAGTGGAACACCTACCGCATCAAACTCGTCGGTGACACGCTCAACATCTGGCTCAACGGCGTGCAGATCCACAAGGACCAGAAACTCGACGAGCGCGGCTACGTCCACAAGCCCGACGCTCCGAGTCCCCTGAAGGACCGCCTCACGACCGGCTACATCGCGCTGCAATCCCACGGCGGCCTCGTCCGCTTCCGCAACCTCAAGATCCACGACCTCTCCCCCGACCCCGACCCCGGCGACTACGTGCCCATCTTCAACGCCAAGGACCTGACCGGCTGGACACCCCACGGCGACGCCAAGTGGACCGTCGAGGAGGGCACTCTCGTCGGGCGCGACGGCGTCGGGCACATCTTCACCGATGCCGCGTGGACCGACTTGGAGATGCGGGCCCAGGTCAAGATCGGCGCCAAGGGCAACTCCGGCTTCTACTTCCGTGCCGCGCCCAACCCCGACAACCCCGGTTCCTGGCCGGTCGGCTACGAGGCCCAGGTGGACAACCACGACCCCAAGAACTTCACGGGGTGCATCTACGGCAAGGCCTGGGCCCCCAGGCTGATCACGCGCGACGAGGCGTGGTTCGACTACCGGGTTCGCGCCGTCGGAGACCACCTCCAGACGTGGGTCAACGGCCAGTCGATGGTCGGCACGCAGCTCAGCGACTACGCCGAGGGCCACATCGCCCTCCAGGGCCACAACCCCGGCAGCGTCGTCATGTGGCGCGACATCCAGGTCCGCGACCTGGGCCGGACCAGGACGAAGACCGCGCGGGCCGCCGGCGAGCACCCCGTTCGGCTCTTCTTCTGCACCAGTTCCTTCGGCTACCGGCACGGCGTGCTGCCCGAGAGCAGCCGGATCATGACGGGCCTGGGCGAGAGGCTCGGCTGGCTCGACGTGTACGCCACAGACAACATCGCGGAACTCACGCCGCAGTCGCTCAAGGACTACGACGCCGTGATGTTCTTCACCACCGGCAAACTCCTCTCCAGCGAGATGGTCGCGGCCCTGGCCAAGTGGCTCGAGGGCGGCGGCGCCCTCATCGGCGTCCACTGTGCCACCGACACGCTGGCCGATTCGCCCGACTACGTTCGCCTCATCGGGGCCACCTTCGACGGCCACCCGTGGAACGAAGAGGTCAGGATCGTCGTCGACGACCGCGGGCACGCCGCGATGCGCTCGTTCGCCCCGCGCGCCAATGCTGGCGAGCCGACCGGGTTCAGGATCGCCGACGAGATCTACCAGTTCAAGTCCATCAACAAGGACATGCACGTGCTCATGCACCTGGATCCCGCCGCGCCCAAGGCCGAGCCCGGGCGCGCCTACCCCCTGGCCTGGACCCTCGAACACGGCAAGGGCCGGGTGTTCTACTCCGCCCTCGGCCACCGCCCCGAGGTCTGGCGCGACGACCGCTACATCCAGCACGTCCTGGGCGGCATCCGCTGGGCCGCGCACCGCGAGGACACGCCGTGATATCGGTCCGTTCCCGCCCGCGGCTCGTCGCACCCTTGATACTCGCGGGCCTCGCCATCGGAGGCGCGGCCATCCTCCTCGGCGCGATCCGCGTCGCGCCGGGGCCCGCCGAGCCCCCTTCCAAGGAGGTCGGCCCCCCCGGCTGGTTCGCACGCTACACGCCCGCCGGCGCGCCCAAGTCCGCCCAGGTTCTGGCCCACTCCCCCATGGGCGCCTTCGCGCTCCAGCCCGGCCAGACCATCTACCCGGGCATCCCCGCCGCCGGCTTCGCCGCCATGTTCGACGCCCTCGTCAAGATCGCCGAGCCCGGCAAGTACCGCTTCGGGTTCGAGGCCGAGGGCGGCGCCGCCAGGCTCACCATCTTCGGGGCCGCGATCACGGACCCGATCATCCTGACCGCCGACACCTCCGGTTTCGTCGGCCCCGGCGCCACGCTGACCGGCTGGATCGACCTGCCCGCCGGCGCCGTCAGCCTTCAGTACTCCTTCACCCGCAAGGACGACCAGCGCGCCCGCCTGCGCCCCGTTTGGGAGATGGAACGCCGCGGCGGGGGGGTGTCCGGCTTCCGCCTCGAGCCCATACCCGCCGACGCCGTTCAGGTGCCGCCGTTCGGGCGCGAGGGCGTCGCGGCCTTCACCAAGGCCTGGGAAGGGCGGATCCTGCTGGGCGAACTTGGTTGCGTCCAGTGTCATTCCGCTTCCCCCTCGGCCCAGGGCGCGCTCTTCCCCGCCAAAGC
>JBGPGM010000250.1:0-4476 GCA_041483855.1 Phycisphaerae bacterium
CGCCGCAGTGAAGCAGGTTGCAGGCGCGCGCAAAGAGCCCGGGTTCGCGCATCAGTAGCACCCCGCCGATGTTCACCAGCCCGTCCTTCTTGGCCGAGATCGTGGCGCCGTCGGCCAGGTCGAACATCTCGCGCACGATCTCACGCGCCGATCGCCCGCTCTGCCCCGGCTCGCGCAGATGGATGAACCAGGCGTTCTCGGCGAACCGGCACGCGTCCAGGAACAGGGGAATCCCGTGCCGATCGCACACCCGCCGGACCGCCCGCAGGTTGTCGAGGCTGACCGGCTGCCCCCCGCCGCTGTTGTTGGTGACCGTGACCATCACGAGCGGGATGTTGGGCGCGCCCGTGGCGTCGATGAGGCGCTCGAGGGCGTTCACGTCCATGTTGCCCTTGAACGGATGACGGTTCCTGGGGTCCCGCGCCTCGGGGATCGGCAGGTCCACCGCGCGGGCCGCGCTGTGCTCGACGTTGGCCCGCGTCGTGTCGAAGTGCGCGTTGTTGGGCACCACCTTGCCGGGCCCGCCGACGAGCTCGAACAGGATGCGCTCGCTGGCGCGTCCCTGGTGCGTGGGGAGCATGTGTTCGAAGCCGGTGATCTCCCTGAGCGAATCCCGAAACCGGTAGAACGAAACCGCGCCGGCATAGGACTCGTCGGCGCGCATGACCCCGGCCCATTGCTCGGCGCTCATCGCGCCCGTGCCCGAATCAGTCAGCAGGTCGATGATCACATCGTTCGCGTGGATGAGGAACGGGTTGAACGACGCGGCCCTGAGGATGTCCTCACGCCGCTGGCGCGTGGTCATCGTGATGGGCTCGACCGTCTTGATCCGGAACGGCTCGATAATGGTCTTCACGGGTCATCGCTCCCCAAGAGCGGGGGTTCCCGTCGCCCGCTGCGCTGCCCCCGCCTCCCGTGTCCCGGCCCGGGACCTGAGGGCCGCGAGGATCTTCTCCGGGGTAATGGGCAGGTCCTTGATCCAGACGCCCGTCGCGTTCTTGATCGCGTGAGCCACCGCGCCCAGCACCGGCAGCGTCGCGCCCTCCCCGATCTCCTTGGCGCCGAACGGGCCCCGTGGCTCGTAGGAGTCCACCAGCCCGCTGAAGATCTCGGGGGCGTCCTTGATCGTCATGATCAGGTAGCCGTGCAAGTTGGGGTTCAGAATCCGTCCCTTGTCGTCGAACCGCACATCCTCCATGATCGTCTCGCTGGCGCTCATCACGACGGCGCCCTCGACCTGTCCCTGCACCTGCTGCGGGTTGATCGGCGTGCCGCAGTCGTGGGAGTCGGTGAACCGCTCCACCCTCACCTTCCCCGTCTCCAGGTCCACGCTCACTTCGCACGCGGCCGTGCCGAACGAGTACGCCGGGCTGGTGCCGACCGTGGCGCCCTTGTAGTCCCCGCCCAGGCCCTCCGGCGGCTTGTAGCAGCCGGTGCCGACCAGCGGACCATTGTCGTTGAAATACCGGCGTGCGGCCTCCTCCCACGCCACGCCCGCGGCCTGATTGCCCTCCTCGAAGAGCCGCCCGTCGCGGGCGCGCACCGTCGCGGGCACACAACCAAGCATCGCGCCGGCGTAGGGGCGGATCTTCTCCAGGATCGCCGCCCCTGCCGCCGCGCAGGCGTTGCCGGCCATGAGTGTGACGCGGGAGGAGTACGAGCCCAGGTCCAGGGGCGCGATGTCGCTGTCCTGGCTTCTCATGCGGAGACGGGTGTAGGGGATGCCCATGGCCTCGGCCGCGATCTGGACGAGGATGGTGTCGCTGCCCTGGCCGATCTCCGCCGCGCCGATCATCAGGATCGCGCCCATCCCATCCTCGGTGATGCGGATCACGGCGTTGGCGTGGGGAAAGATCGACCGTTTCTGGAACTTCTCCGCCCCCTCCTTGCCCTTCTCGTGTGACATCTGCACCTGGCCGCGGTAGATGCAGTAGCCCGCTCCCGAGACAAAGCCGCCGCTGGCCACACCGATGCCCCGCCCGCGCGGCAGGCGTCCGTACTTGCCCTTCCACCCGCTGTCCCGTTCGACGGCGTCCAGCGTCGCCCGGAACTCGCACGAGCCGATGTCCAGGCCGTTGACCGTGCGCGTATCCGGCGTCATCGCGTTCCGACGCCTGATCTCGATGGGGTCGATGGACAGGTCCTCTGCAATCATGTTCAGCAGGCACTCGAAGGCGAACCGCGGCTGCGGCACGCCGTGCCCCCGCATCGCGCCGCACGCGGGCTTGTTGGTCATCACGCGGTAGCCGTCGTAGCGGTAGTTCGGGATCTTGTAGAGGGTCGGGATCATGCTCCCCGCGTAGTAGGCCGTTGCCACTCCGAAGCTGGAGTAGGCCCCGCCGTCGAGGTGAATCTCACTCTGGAAGGCGGTGATACGGCCGTCGGCGTCGACGCCGAGCCTGAACCGCATGTGCTGCTTGTGCCGGCCACGGTAGTAGTGAAACATCTCCTCGCGGCTGAAGACGATCTTAACCGGGCGCCCGAGCCTGCGGGCCAGCACCGCGGCGCACACTTCGAGCGGGTTGGTCGCGGCCTTGACGCCGAAGCCCCCTCCCACGCACGGCCGGATCACGCGGATCTTTCCCAGCGGCATGTGGAACAGGTGCGCCATCATGTACTGCACGTAGTGCGGCGCCTGCGTCCCGCTATGCAGGACCAGCGTGCCGTCGTGCTCCCAGTGGGCGATGGCGGCCTGGGGCTCCATCGGGCACTGGTACACGAAGTTGCCCGTGAACGTCTCCTCGCGCACGAGCGCCGAGGCCGCGAACGCCGCCTCTACATCCCCGAACTCGTGCGCCACGTGGGTGTTGATGTTGCGTGCGTAGCGCTCGTGCACCAGCGGGGCCCCGGGCTTCACGGCCTCCAGCGCCTCTAGCACCGCCGGCCGTTCTTCATATCCCACGTCGATCATCTTCAGGGCGCGCTCGGCCGTCCTTTCATCCACCGCGGCCACCGCCGCGACCGGGTCGCCTACGTGCCGGACCTTCACCCGCGGCAGGATCTCCTCGTCGTAGCGGGCCGGGGAGACTCCGTAGGTGTTCTCCGGCACATCCGCGCCTGTGATGACCGCCAGCACGCCCGGCAGGGCCAGGGCCCGGCTCGCGTCGATCCGCTTGATGATCCCGTGGGCGATGGGCGACATCAGGATCTTGGCGTGGACCATGTCCAGCACCGTGATGTCGGCGGTGTACACGGCGCGCCCGGTCGCCTTGTCCGCGGCATCGATCCGGGGAACGGAATGACCGACCGTCGCAAGGCCGTGCCTACCCGGACCGGTCGCCGCTCCCGGCTGCGTTCCGTGGCGGGGATCCGGCGCATTATCCCGCGCGCCAATTCCGGCGGAGCACGTGCAGGGAGTCCGGTGGCCATCGCACGAGACGCGCTGCGTGCAGGTATCGTCCGGCCGCCGGTTGGCGCAGCTCCGCACCGCCCGCATGATGGCGCTGTAGCCGGTGCAGCGGCAGAGATTGCCCGCCAAGGCCTCCTTGATCTGGTCCGGTGTCGGGCTCGGGTTCTGCTCCAGCAGCGCCGTGGCGGACATGAGCATCCCCGGCGTGCAGAACCCGCACTGAATCGCGCCCTCGCGGATGAACGCGTCCTGCAATGGGGTCAACCCACCGGCGCGCCCCAGCCCCTCCACGGTGGTGATCCGCCGCCCCTCCATGGCGGCGGCCAGGAGCAGGCACGCGTTCATCGCCCGCCCGTCCACCAGGACGGTGCACGCCCCGCAGTCGCCCGCATCGCAACCCTTCTTTGTGCCCGTCAGGCGCAGCCGTTCGCGCAGCACATCCAGGAGCGTCTCGCCGGACTCGACGCAGACTGTGCGGCTCTCCCCGTTCACCAGGAGTTCGCGGACCACGTTCATGGCGTCCTCCCCATCGCCCGGCGGTGAGCGGCGCGGAGCGCCCGTTCGGCCAGCACGCCCACCAGTTCACGCCGATACTCGGCGCTCCCGCGGACATCGCTGATCGGCTCGGCGGCGGCCATGGCCGCCTCTACGGCGGCACCAATCGCCCCGTCGAGTTCGCACCCGGTCAGGCGGGATTCCGCCTCCATCGCCCGCTTGGGAACCGGCGCAACAGCCCCCAGCATGACGCGTGCCGCACCGATGACGCCGCTCCGGTCGACGGTCAGCGAGATGGCGACCGATGCCACCGCGATGGCGTTGCCTTCGCGGAGCGCGAATCTCTCGTAGGCCGCGCCGAACCGTTCGGGCGCCGGCGGAACGAGGACCTCCGTGAGGATTTCATCCTCGCGTCTCCCCGTCCGGCGCGGGCCCAGGAAGAACGAGCACACGGGAACGGTGCGCGAACCCGATGCCGACCACAGCACGACCGACGCATCCAGAACCCCGAGGGCCGGCGGCAGGTCCGCGCACGGCACGGCCCCGGCGATGTTCCCTCCAACGGTCGCGATGTTGCGGATCTGCGCCGCCGCCATGCCCCGCGCGGCCTCTGCGATCACGCCAAACGGCCC
>JBGPGM010000251.1:0-4464 GCA_041483855.1 Phycisphaerae bacterium
CGCCAGCACCCTGACGCGCGCCGAGATCGACGCCCAGATCGAGCGGTCCGTCATCGGCGAGGGGATGCACCCCAAGGTGGAGGCCTGCATGGCGGCGCTGCAGGCGGGCGAGAGCAAGGCGCACAACATCGACGGCCGCATCCCCCACTCGATCCTGCTGGAAATCTACACCGACGCCGGCATCGGAACCCAGATCATCCTGCAGTAACCTCCCTCTCCGCACCCCCGAGCCACCCTATGCGCATCCTCGTCATCGGCGGCACCAACTTCATCGGCCCGCACGTCGTGCGCGCCCTGGCCTCCAGGGGGCACGATGTCACGGTGTACCACCGCGGCGAGCACGAGGCCCCGCTGCCGCCGACCGTGGACCACGTCCGCCACCCCAATGCCGCCATCCCCGTCGAGGAGTTCCCCGAAGCTTTCCTTGACGAGCCGCCCGAGATCGTCGTCCACATGGTCGCCATGGGCCAGCGCGACGCCGCGGCCATGATGACGGCCTTCGCCGGCAAGGCTCGCCGGTCGGTCGTGGTCAGCAGCGGCGACGTCTACCGCGCCTACGGGCGATTCATCCAGACGGAGCCTGGCCCGCCCGACCCATCGCCGCTGACCGAGGATGCCCCGCTCCGCTCCGTGATGTACCCCTACCGCAAGCTGGCCGACAACCCGGACGACTGGATCCACCACTACGAAAAGATCCTCGTCGAGCGCGCCGTGATGGCCGACCCGCGCTTCCCCGCGACCGTGCTCCGCCTGCCCGGCGTGTACGGCCCTCACGACCCCACGCGCCGCCTCTTCCCCTGCGTCAAGCGGATGACCGACGGACGCCCGGCCATCCTGCTTGACGATCGCAAGGCGGCGTGGCGGTTCACGCACGACTTCGTCGAGAACGCCGCCGCCGCGATCACGCTGGCCGCCTGCGACGACCGCGCCGCCGGCCGCACGTACAACGTCGGCCCCGTCAGCACGCCGGCGACGCGCCAGTGGGTGGGCCTGATCGGCGCGGCCGCGGGGTGGAAGGGGCGGATCGTGACGTTGCCCAGGGACGCGCTGCCGGCGCACCTGCGCGAGGAGAGCGACTTCGCGCACGACGTGGCCCTGGACAGCACGCGGATCAGGGCCGAACTCGGCTACCGGGACGCCGTTCCCGTCGATGAGGGCCTGCGCCGGACGGTCGCCTGGGACCGGCTCCTCCCGCCCGCGAAGTTGAACCTGGACTCGTTCGACTATGACGCCGAGGATGCGGCGCTGGGCGCGCTCCGGTAGCCCGCGGGGATACCCTCCGACCATGATGTTCACCCTGCTGATCGCGCTGCGGCTGGCCTCGTCCGCGCCGGGCGCCCCGCCCGGCAAGCCCGCCGACGCCGTCCAGACGCAGCGGCTGATGGACGCCATCGCCGCCCTGCCCACCAGGCGGGCTGCATGGGGCGACGCCCAGCATCGCGACGGGCTGGTCAGCACCGAGCAGTGGCTCAAGGCGCAGTTGCAGGACCTGGGGTACACGCCCGTGATGGACGAGGTCGCCTGGCTCGGCTCGCGACGCGACCCCGAGCACACCTGGCACAACCTCATCGTCGAGATCCCCGGCCGCCAGACGCCCAGCGAAGTCCTCATCGTCAGCGCCCACCTCGACGCCATGCCGCGATCCCCCGGGGCCGACGACGACGGCACCGGCATCGCGGCCGTGCTGGAACTGGCCCGCGTCCTCAAGGACCGGCCGATGCAGCGCACGGTCCGCCTTTGCCTGTTCAACCTCGAGGAGGTCGGGCTGGCCGGCAGCGGGCAGTACGCGGGCGATGTCGGCCAGCGGATCCACGACGGCAAGGAGAAGGTCGTGGGGATGATCGCGCTGGACATGCTCGGCTTCTTCTCCGATGAGCCCGACAGCCAGAGGAGCCCGATCCCGGCGGTGGGCGAGTTCAAGCCGCCCACCGTCGCCGATTTCATCGCCATCGGCGGAATCCTGAGCCACCGGGACTTCAGCCAGTCGCTCGACGCGGCCATGCGGGCCGCGGCGCCCGCCCTCAAGACCGTCGTCGTCGACTTCCTGCCCATCGCCCCGCCGGACCTGCTCCGTTCCGACCACGCGCCGTTCCTGGCCATCGGCGTCCCCGCGGTCATCGTCAGCGACACCGCCAACTTCCGCAGCCCGCACTACCACAAGCCCACGGACACGATCGGCACGATCGACAAGGAGCGCTTCACCACGGTCGTGCGCGCCCTGGCGGGCGCGGTGTACGAACTGGCCGGGCCAGTCGCCGAGGGGGCGGCCAAGACTTCTGAGCAAGCGCCCGCGCCGGCCGGCAAGTGACGCGCCAGCGGCGGGCCTCATTCCCGGGTAGGCTGCAGGGACGGGAGCGTGCCCATGCAGCCTCAACCGACCCCCACCCGCCCGCTCGCGACGACGTTCGATCCGCGAACGATCACGCGCCCCGACCCGGCGCTGATGCGCTACTACGCCGTCGTGGCGGTGCTGACGGTGCTCGGCTTCCCCATCGCATTGCTGCTCGGCTGGATCCGCTACCACACCCTCCGGTACCGATTCGACGACCAGGGCGTCTGGATGGCCTGGGGGGTCCTCTTCCGGCGCGAGATCAACATCACCTACCGGCGCATCCAGGACATCCACCTGACCCGCAACGTCATCCAGCGCTGGATGGGCCTGGCCACCGTCTCGGTCCAGACCGCCTCCGGCAGCGCTTCGGCCGAAATGACCATCGAGGGCATCCCGCAGGCCGACGAACTGCGCGACTTCCTCTACGCCCGCATGCGCGGGGCTCGCGGACTGGACGACCATGCCGCGCCCTCCGCGCCGCCGCTCGCCCAGCCGCTCTCACAGCCCGCCGATGACGAGGCCCTGGCACTCCTGCGCCAGATCCGCGACAACCTCCACACCCTCGCGGCCAGGCAGGAGCGACGGCCGTGAGCGCCGCACCGACCGAGCGGGCCGCGCAGTGGGTGTACACGGGCCTGTGGCGCATCCTGGCCGGCTGGTTCCGCGTGCCGCGCCAGCCGCCGACGCTCCCGGCGGCGGCGAGCGAGAGCGTCGAGGCCTTCGGGCCGGCGCCGGAGTTCCTGCGGTACCTGAAGTTCCTCTTCTGGCTGCTGATGCTGCCGATGGACATCCCGGTGCTGGCGATCTGGGTGGTGATGCTGGTGGTCGTGCCGATCGTTGGCCTCGTGCTGTCGCCGTTGTTCATCTTCCTGGCCATCGCGCCGGACATCGTGGCGTACGTGGCGATTCACCTGCGGTACGACACGACTTGGTACGTGCTCTCGCCGCGCAGCCTGCGCATCCGGCGTGGCATCTGGGTCATCCACGAGACGACGATCACGTTCGAGAACATCCAGAACGTCGAGGTGGTCCAGGGGCCGCTGCAGCGGTACTTCGGCATCGCCTCGGTGCACGTTCAGACCGCCGGCGGCGGCGGAGGCGGGCGACGTGGCGAGGGGCCGGCGATGGGCGCCCACCACGGCCTCATCGAGGGCGTCAAGGACGCCCCGCGGATCCGCGATCTCATCATGTCGCGCGTGGGCCTGTCGCTGCACGCCGGCCTCGGCGATGAAGCGCACCCGGACCACGACGGCCATCCCCCCGCGGCGCACCCGCCGGCCTGGACGCCCGAGCATCTGGCCGTGCTGCGCCAGATCAACACGCTCTGCGCCCAACTGGCCGCCCGCGCCTGAACCGATCGTCTCCGCCCGGCCGCGTGCTGGCTATCGCCCGTGGCGGGGCTACATTCTCGCTATGAACCGAGCGGTCGTCCGCAACGTCGAGGGCCTGACGGCCGATCTTCTGCCGCCGGCGCGACGTGCCGGCGACCCGCGCCGGGCAGACGCCGGGCCCGTCCGGGTCCTCTTCCTCAACGCCAACGACCTCGGCTTCGCCACCACCTCTCGCCACCTGGCCGCGGCCACCGCGGCCCGCCCGGACCTGGACGCGCTGCACGTGAACCTCGCCACGCCGCGCTGGCTCCGCTGGGCCAGCGCACCCGGGCCGCTCCAGAGTTACCGCGCCGCCCGGTCGTGGGGCCTGCTCATGGGCCGCTGGTTCGCCGGCCCGCTCCCCCTGGACCGCTTCGACGCCGTCCACGTGATGACCCAGCAGCGTGCCCTGGCGCTGGCCGCGCCACGCGGGCACGGGCGCCCCACCCCCTTCGTCGTCAACATCGACGCCACCAGCATCGGCTGGCGCGACACCTTCGGTCCCCCCACGCGACGCTCGAACCTGGACAGCCGCACCGAGCGCCGCGTGTTCGCGGCCGCCGCGGCGGTCGGCTGCTACAGCCGCTGGACCATGGCGTCGGTGGTCAACGATTACGGCATCGACCCCGCCAAGGTGTTCCTGTACGTCCCGTGCGTGCCCACGCCGCACGCCGCCGAGGCCATGCGGGTCCGGGCCCGGCGGCCCGTGCCCGGCGGCGGGCCCCTCCGCCTGATCTTCGTGGGCAACGACTGGCAGCGCAA
>JBGPGM010000252.1:0-4457 GCA_041483855.1 Phycisphaerae bacterium
CGTGAACAGCCGCGTCCCTAGCGTGATCATCTTCGGCGGCTTCTCACCCGCGCCCATCTTCACCACCAGATCAATCGCCTCCGCGGCCCCGTTGGGGTACTGGAACGTCGCGTCGAGGATCCCCTTGCGCACCGCCTCGATCCCCTCCTGCGGCAGCGCGTCCACGCCCACGAACATCATCTCCTTCTCGCGCCCCGCGTCCTTGGCCGCGTAGTACGCCGCGATCGCCGCCGGGTCGTTGGCCCCGTAGACCAGTTGGATCGTCCCCTTGGGGTGGCGCGCCAGCGCCGCCTGCATCTTCTCGCGCGCCTTGTCGCTCAGCCACTCCATGTCCGCGTCGTAGACCACCTTGATCCCCGTGTCCTTGATCGCGGCCCGGAAGGGCTCGCTCCGTTCCGCGGCCGGCGTGCTCGACGACAGCCCCTTGAGCTCGACGACGTTCCCCTTGCCCTTGAGTTTCTCGACGACCCACTTGCCGACCTGGGCCCCGATGACCCGGTTGTCCGCCCCGATGAAGCACGTGTACTTGTCCCCCTCGACCTTCCGGTCCAGCACAATGACGGGGATCCCGGCGTCGAATGCTTCGGCGACCACCTGTGTCAGGCTCGTGTCCTTGGGCGAGATGATGATCGCGTCCATCTTGGCCGCGACGAACTCCTTGACGTGCGCGATCTGGCGAAGCGAATCGTTCTGGGCGTCCTTGGCGGTGACCTTGATCTCGGGGTGCTTGGCGGCGTTGGCGGCGATGTCCCGGTCCATCTGCTCGCGCCACGGCTCGCCGCGGTTGCACTGGCTGTACCCAACGCGGATGACGCGCTTCGGCGCCGGGGAGTTCTTCTCGTCGATCTTCTGGGCCGACGCGCCGGAAACGGCGAGCGCCACCGCCAGCAGGCCGAACACGACGCGGGAAAGACGCAGCATGGGGGGCTCCTTGCGAGGACCGATACGATACCGCGGGCAGGGGCCCGGCGTGAGGGTTTCGGGCTGCGCCGGCTGGGTTCCGGCTCCGACCCTCCACGCCACGCCCCAACCCCATATCCTCCCGCGTGATGCCCGAATCGTCCGTCCCCGCACTCACCGCTCCGCCCCCGGCCCGCGACAACCCATTCACGCGCAGCCTCGCCGGCATGATCGGCATCGCTTTCCTCGCCGTCATGGTGCTGGCCTGTGTCGGCTCGCTCCCGTGGACCACGGGCAGCGTACCGGGCGTCGCGCCGGGCGGCGGCCCCGACGCCGCCTCCAACACCAGCCCGCGCTACGACGTCCAGGATCGCACCGCCGTCCGTCTCCCTCCCGCCTGGTGGCCGTTCGGCTGGGGCGGATCCGACGGTGATCCCGACACCGCCGCCAGGCGCCTCCACGGCGTCTCCGTCCGGCGCGCCCTGGAGCGCCTGGCGCGCGACGGCCCTCCGGGCGCGACCGTCGAACAACTCCAGGCCCGCAAGGTCCAGCCCACGCCCGACCAGGTCCGCGCCGCGGCCCCCATCTTCCTCATGGGCACCGACGTCCTCGGGCGCGATGTCTTCGTCCGCTGCCTGGCGGGCGGCGGGATCTCCCTGACCATCGGCATCGCCGCCGCCATGCTCTCGGTCGTCCTGGGCGCCGTCTACGGCGCCGTCAGCGGCTACGTCGGCGGACGCACCGATGCCCTGCTCATGCGCATCGTCGACGTGCTCTACGGCCTGCCGTACGTCCTGCTCGTCGTCCTGCTCGCGGTCGCCGGCGACGCGGCGATGGAGGAGTTCATCACCCGCAGCCACGCCCGACAACGCTGGGTCGTCGCCGAGGCCGCCGCCGCGGCCGAGCAGCAGCACCTGGCTACCGACCGTGCGGCTGTCGAGAGCCGCCTGCGCGCCGACGAGACCCTCCGCAAGGACCTGGAGGACCGCTCCCTCAAGGCCCTCCCGCCGCGCCAGGTCTCGCCGGGCCAGCGCACTGTCTACGACCTGGGCACACTGCTGGTTGCGATCGGCGGCGTCTCGTGGCTGACGATGGCCCGCGTGATCCGCGGCCAGGTGCTCAGCCTCAAGGCCCAGCCCTTCATGGAGGCCGCTCGGGCCATCGGTGTGCCGCTGCACCGCCTATTCCTGCGCCACCTGCTGCCCAACCTGCTCGGCCCGATCATTGTGTACGCGACGCTGACCGTCCCGCAGGCAATCCTGCAGGAATCGTTCCTGTCGTTCCTGGGCATCGGTGTCAAGCCGCCCCTCCCCTCGTGGGGGAACATGGCCGCCGAGGGGCTGGTGGAACTGAACCCCTACAAGTCGCACTGGTGGATGCTGCTGTTCCCGTGCCTGCTGCTGGGGACGACGCTGCTGGCGCTGAACTTCGTCGGCGAGGGCCTGCGTGAGGCCTATGACCCGAAGCGGGCCAGGCGGTGACGCGGGTGACGGGAACCGGGTTCCGGCTCCCGGTTCAGAATCCGAGCCCCACACCCCGCACTTCGCCAACCCCGGTCCACGCGCATCGCACGCCTCCCTGGGGCTAGACTGCGCGTGAGTTTGGGGGGGGGCGGCCGCGCAACGGGGATCCCCTATGGAAAACCGCTTCGGCTTCAAGGACTTCGTCCAGCTCCTGCTCCTGGTTGCGCTGCTTGCGAGCGTCTGGCTCACCATGGTTCAGAAGGATCGGCAGTGGGACGAGGTACACGCCACCAACACCAGGCTCGGCGACCTGGAGCGCAGCCTCGGGCGCATCGAGGCCAGGCTCGAGTCCGGCCCGTCCCTCCCGTCCGCTCCCGTCAACCCGCCGCCGCTCGGCGCGGCGCCGGCCGCGTCAGCCACGACCTCGACGCCGCCCGCCGTGCAGCCCGGGCGCGACGACTCCTGGGCCCGCCCCGGTGTGCCCGTCGAGTGGCAGGAGCCCTGGACCTTCGCCACCGACCCGCGCCACCAGTCCGGCTTCGAGCCGGGCGGCGAGTTCACCGAGATCTTCGAGGCCCGCCCCGCCAAGGTCACTCCGTATATCCAGACCGATGTCTACGGCCGGCGCGCCGTGGACCTCGTCGCCGAGGCTCTCGGCGCGTACGACCCCAAGACCCTGCGTCTGCGCGGCGTCCTGGCCGAGGCGTGGCAGTTGGACCCCCAGGGCCGCTGGCTTCGCGTCAAGATCTACGAGCGAGCCCGCTTCAGCGACGGCGAGCCTGTGACTGCCGAGGACGTTCGCTGGACCTTTCATGACTTCATCATGAACCCACAGATCGAAGCCCAGCGCGACCGCTCCATCATCGGCGACGTCATAGACAAAGTCGAAGTGATCTCGGAGCGCGTCGTGGAGTTCGCCTTCAAGGACGCGTTCTTCAGCAACCTCGACTCCGCGCTCACGCTGGCCCCCCTGCCCAGGCACTTCTACGAGAAGATCACCCCCGCCGAGATCAACAAGAGCACCGGGTTGCTCATGGGCGCCGGCCCCTACAAGATGCCGAGTCTGGACCAGTCCAACCAGTGGACACCCGACAAGCCCCTGGTCCTCGTGCGCAACGAGCAGTATTGGGGCCTCAAGTGCCCCCTGGCCACCATCCGTTTCCTGACCATCAACGACGAGCAGCCGCGGCTCGTGGCGTACCGGAACGGCGAGGGCGACATGATCACGCCTTCCTCGCCGCAGTTCGCCACCCTCACCGCCGATCCCGACTTCGTCAAGAACAACCAATGCCTGAACTGGGTGAACATGCGATCCGGTAACGCCGGCATCATCTGGAACTGCGGCCCGCGCAACGGCAAACTCACCCCATTCAATGATCGTCGCGTCCGTCTGGCCATGACCCTCCTGATCGACCGCCCGAAGATGATCCGCGACATCTGGGCGGGCATCGGCGTCGTCTCGAAGGGCTCCTTCAACCCGGACTCGCCGGGGTCCGACCCCGAGCTCCAGCCCTGGCCCTACGACCCGGCCCGGGCCCGCGACCTGCTCGGGCAGGCCGGCTGGGAGGACCGCGACGGCTCCGGCACGCTCAAGGACAAGGGCGGCAATCCCTTTGTCTTCGAGTTCACCTACTTCACCGGCGGCGAGATCGCCCAACGCATCGCGCTCTTCCTCCACGACGCATGCCAGGCCGCCGGCATCCGCGCCATCCCGCGCGGCGTCGACTGGTCGGTCGGCGATCCCATCCGCAAACAGCGAGACTTCGACGCCATGCTCATGGCCTGGGGCGCCAACGCCCCCGAGAGCGACCCCAAGCAGATCTTCCACACCGACTCCATCAAGGACCAGGGCGACAACTTCGGCCAGTGGAGCAACCCCGAGGCCGACAGGTTCATCGACCTGGGACGCAAGGAGTTGAACTTCGACAAGCGCATGCAGGACTGGCACCAGTTCGAGCGCGTCATGCACGAGGACCAGCCGTACACGTGGCTCCGCGTCGCACCCTACCTCCGCTTCGTCAACATCGGCGTGGGCAACGTCCACACCTACCGCAAGGGCCTGGAGCCGTGGGAGTTCTTCCGCCGCTCCGGTCC
>JBGPGM010000253.1:0-4455 GCA_041483855.1 Phycisphaerae bacterium
AGCCCGCGCTGGCGCGCCTGATCCAGGCACCGCCGATCCGTTCGACCAGCCCCGTCCGGCCGCCCGAGTCCAACGCGGGCATCGCCGCGCTCATCCCCTACAAGAACGGGCCGGCACTGGCGGGCTATTACGTAGGCGTCTTCTCGGTCGTGCCCATCTTCGCGCTCATCCTCGGCCCGATCGCCATCGTCCTGGGGTGCCTGGGCCTCTCGGCCGTGCGCAATAACCCGCAGATCAAGGGCAAGGTCCACGCCATCGTCGCCATCACCCTCGGCTCGCTCACCACGCTGGCGAACGTCGCCGTCATCGTGCTGATTGTCGCGATTGCGGACGCGGATGCCAAGGCGCACAGCCGGCGGCTCACCCGCCCCCAGCCGCCTCCGGTGCGCGCCCCCACCGTCAGCCCCTCGCGCTAGGCGAGGCCGTCACAGTCAGGCTTCCGTTGCGGCCCACCTTACTTCGGTGCCGCGGCCTTCTTCTGCTCCAAAGCCTTCTTCACCGTCTCGTCGAGGGAGTCACCGCGGAGCGACCCTCCTGCCGCGACGATCTTGCCCGTGTCTCCGTCCACCAGGAACGCCGCTGGTATGCCCCGGATCACGTACATCTGGGCGATTTCGGCATCCCAGAACTTGCCGTCGTATACCTGCGGCCAGGTCATCCCGTGTTCCCCGGTCACGCTCTTGACCTTGTCGGCCGAGTCCTTCTGGTCGAGCGAGATCCCCAGCACGTCGAAGCCGGCACCGTGGAACTTGTTGTATACCTCCACCAGCCCGGGCACCTCGCCCATGCACGGCCCGCACCAGGTCGCCCAGAAGTCCAGCATGACGATCTTGCCCTTGTAGTCGCCGGGGAACTTGACCGTCTTTCCATCCATCATCTTGACCTCGAAAGCCGTGATCGGCTTGCCCACGCTGTGGTCCGGCGGCAGCGGCACCTCGGCCACCGCCTGCGACGACTTGACGATCTTGAACGAGTCGCCCGTCGCCGTCAGGTCGGCGATCTCGTACGTCGTGCCGCCGATGTTGAACGGCTTGCGCGCGTCGAACGTCTCGCCGCGAACATCGAACTTCCCGTTGCCGTTCACGTCCAGCATCAGCCGCACGCCGGACTGCTCGTCGCCCGTCCTGCCCCGGAAGTCGCCGGTGGTCAGGTCGTCGGTGAGCATCGCGGTGTAAGACTTGCCGCCGAGCGTGACCTTGCCCTCGGAGGCGTAGTCGGCATAGTACAGGATCATGTCCTTCATGGGCGCGCGGGCCGGGTCGGTCTTGTCGAACCGGTACATCCCCAGGTGGGCCGGGAAGGCGTGCTCGCCCGTGCCCAGTTGGATCGTCGCCCCGCCGCCGTATTGCTTGTACTCCTTCTCGTCCTGGCCCTTGACCGGCTTGGATGTCCACTCCGCCGGGCCGTCGTCCGTCAGGTCGCCGTTGCCGTTGGAATCCACGTACAGCGTCGCGTCCTTCCCCTCCGGCTCGTCCAGGATCACGTGGTACACCGGCGCCGCCCCCTTGCCCTCCGCCGCCGACCCAATCGGCAGCACGCCGTACATCGGCGCCGTCAGCCCGTCCGGCGCCTTGGTGAGTGTCGCCGGTTTCTCGGCGCTGAGCGTCAGCCGCTGCGGCCGGTACCCGCCCATCTTCTTCATCGCTCCCGACGACATCGGCTTGAAATGAACAACGTCGTCCGGACCGCTCCCGGCGTTCTGCGCCGAGCCGGCGGACGTTGCGAGTGCGAACACGGTGACGCCGATGGCGATGCTGGTGCGGTTGATCTTCATGGTCATTCTTCTCCGTTGGATGTGCCCCGCTCGACATCAGCATAGCACGGCGCGGCGTGCCGCGGCACGGCGCTCCGCCGGAACCGCGGCGCCTCCGCTCTCCGTTTCAACCCCTTCCTCTTCCGTGCTGAGCCGCGCCCATCCGCGCCGGAAGAGGCCCCTCACCGCGGCGCCATCGACCCGACCTCCCCGCTGCGCAGCCACCGCTCCAGGAACGCCTCATCCGCGTCGTCGATCACGCCGTTGCCGTCCGTGTCCGTCGGGTGGGCATACCACGCGTACAGGTCGTCGATGTTGATTACCCGGTTGCCGTCCACGTCCAGCCACATCGCCCGCATGAGAGCCGTCACCGCCCCTGTGCCCCACGCGTGGTAGCCCTCCACGCTCAGGTGCGCATTGCCGCGGAAGTCGTACCAGAAGTTGGCCGCGAACTCCTCGGGCGTGGACAGGCGCGTGCCGGCGATCACGCCCACATTGGGGGTGGTGTCCGCGATCAGCCGCCAGTGGTCCTCGTACGCCGCCAGTTCCGTCACCTGGTCGGTCTGCGGGTGGTACGGCCCGAGCAGAAAGTACAGGTTCGCCGGGTCGTAGCCGGCCTGTGTCCAGTATGCCCGCAGAGCCCCGATGATCCCGCGCGTGTTGTCCTCCTGGCCCGCGGGCGTGGACGAGTCCAGCCCGCCGACCGGCCCCAGGCTCGGCAGGTGGTCGTTCAGGTCGTTGCCCCCGTGCAGGATCTGCACCATCAGCGTCGGCGCCCCGTTCTGCAGGCGCGTCACCTGCCGCAGCCACTCGCGCATCTGCACGTCCGTCGTCACGAACAGCAGCGAGTCGCACGCGTTCCGCGCGCTCCGCCCGCCCTGGTAGAGCAGCGGCGAATACGCGATTCCGCTGGTGTGCGCCCGGTTCTCCACCCGGTACCACTGGGCAAAGAACGGCCCCGCCGCCCCCTGGCCTGTTGCATAGTCTGTCAAGCAGCACAGGACTCCGTCGTTCGTCCTCGCCCCCGCCGGCGCATCCACGAACACGTCCACGAACCCCGGCACGTCCCCCGCCGTCAGGAACGCCACCGGCGCCGAGTAGTTGTGCGCCGCGTTCCCCGGCCACTGCTCGCGGATCGTCGGCGTGAAGAACCCGGCAGCGCCCGGCCCGAAGGCGTAGTGCGTGATGTGCCAGCGCAGCGGCCCGGTGATGTCGATCGGGTGGGCCGCGTCGATCCCCAGCCCGTTGTTGTTCGAGAAGGACGCCGTCTGGCCGGCCGCCAGGTAGCCGTACCCGCCGGGGAAGCCCGCCTCGACGATCATGTACACGGCCGCAGGCCCCGCCGGTGCGCCCGTCCATGGGAACCAGTTCTGCGTCGTCTGTGACAGGAAGATCTCCGCCCCCCAACTATTGATCCCCGTCACCGGGTCCACGCGCGTCGCGTACAGCCCCAACGCCTGCGCAAATCCACGCCCCATCCCGTCCTCGTGCCCCGACGTTGTATTGAATCGCACGTTGCTGTCGCCGATGATCGCCAGGTCCACCCGCCGTGTCGCCGCGGCCCGCAGGAATGGCGCCACCTGGTCGATCCGGTACACCGCGAGCGGATTGGGGTCCGCCAGCGTCGGCGCGCCCTGGCGCGCAAGCGCCGGCCCTGCCGCCGTGCCCAGCGCTGCACCAACAAGCCACCACCGGCGTCCATAGGCCCGACCGAACACCATCCGCGCCCGTCCTCGCTCGCCCCCGTGCCCGCCCCCAACTCTACACCACCCCCGGCACGCAGCCAGCCACGTAACGCCCGCCCAATAACCCTGCATCGCCCCAGCGACAGGACTCCTCCACTCCGGTCTCCAAGGATCACGGCATTGTGCGCACCCTCCCCGGGCACAGTGAAGGATGCACCCGTGACCGAACCCCCCCACCCTCCCGCCGTCCGGCAACTGCCCTTCATGGGCGTCATCCGCGTGAACGTCGAGGCCATGAAGGTCGGCTTTCGCATGGGCGACCCCGCCTGGTCGAACCTCGGCCAGGGCCAGCCCGAGGTCGGGCCCATCGATGGCGCGCCTCCCCGCATCGGCCGCATCCCCATCGACCCCGCCGACCACGCCTACGGGCCCGTTGAGGGGATCCCCGAACTGCGCGAGGCCGTGGCCGCGCACTACAGCCGCCTCTACCGGCGCGCCCATGCCTCCCAGTACACCGCCGAGAACGTCGCCATTGCCCCCGGCGGGCGTGCCGCTCTCACCCGCGCCGGCGCGGCGCTGGACACCGTCCGCCTCGGCTACTTCACTCCCGACTACACCGCTTTCGAGGACCTGCTCACCACCTTCCCGCGCATCAACCCCACCTGGATCGAACTGCCCGCTGCCAACGGCTTCCGCATCGATCCCGCGGCGCTGGACGACCGCGTCGCCACCGACCGCCTCGGCGCCCTGCTCATCAGCAACCCCTGTAACCCCACCGGCGTGGTGATCCGCGGTGACGACCTGGCCGCATGGGTCCGCATGGCCCGCCGGCGCAACTGCACCCTCCTGATGGACGAGTTCTACTCGCACTACATCTACGGAGGAGCCGGCAGAGAGGACTGCGTAGCCGGCGCCGGCCCCGTCAGCGCGGCCGCGTACGTCGAAGACGTCAACACGGACCCCGTCGTCATCTTCGACGGGCTGACCAAGTGCTTCCGCTACCCCGGGTGGCGGGTG
>JBGPGM010000254.1:0-4455 GCA_041483855.1 Phycisphaerae bacterium
AGGCGGGCGACAAACCGGACGTTGAAGCGACGGCCGCCGCGCCGCCGCCCAGCGAGGGCGTGCACCCGCCGGGACCGGCGGGCGGCACGGTCACGCCCCTCGCCGCGGCGGCAATGTCCGGGGCTCTGGGATCCGTGGCCCGTCTCAACCACATCCCTAGGCATCGCAAGTCCTGGCGGCACGGCTCCATCGCGGTGCGCCAGGAGCGGCTGATGCAGTTGGCCGGCAGGCCGGTCGATGCACTGCCGATCGATCGGACGGTCAGGCGGATCAAGCGGGTGACCCTGGGCCTGGCGTTGGTCATGTCGGCGGCAATGATGTGGGGCGCATGGGCGGGGTGGGGAACGGCCGGATGAGAACCGGCATTGCCCAGGGCCGAGTCGAGGAGCGCACGTGCCCCTGAAGTTCGTCAAGATGCACGGGATCGGCAACGACTACGTCTACCTCGACGCGGCGACGGAGCCGGCGCTGGAATCACGCTTCGACGGCAACCGCGGGCGCGACCTCGTCAGACGCATGAGCGACCGCCACACCGGCATCGGCTCCGACGGCGTGATCCTCGTCTGCCGCCCGACCGGCGCCACCCGTGGCGCCGAGCCGCCCGCCGATGTCCGCATGCGTATGTTCAACGCCGACGGCACCGAAGCGGAAATGTGCGGCAACGGCATCCGCTGCGTCGCCAAGTTCGCCCGCGACCGGCTCGCCCTGCGGTCCAAGCCCATGCGGGTGGAAACCGGGCGCGGCGTGCTGAGCATCGACTACCGTCTCGTCCAGGGCCGGCTGGTCGAGGCCACCGTGGACATGGGCGAACCTATCCTCGCTCCCGCGCGGCTCCCCGTCGAGTTCCCGCGTCCCGCTCCCTCGGCAGGAGTCATCGGCTTTCCTATCGCCGATGTCATCCCCTGGCCCGCCCCGGCCGCGTGGATGGAGGACTGCAAGATCGACAACCGCATGACGTGCGTGTCGATGGGAAACCCGCACGTCGTGGTCTTCTGCGGCCATGTCCAGAGCGTGCCCCTGCACACCATCGGTCCATTGTTCGAGCAGCAGCCGATCTTCCCCGAACGCATCAATGCGCACTTTGCGCAGGTGGTCAGTCCGACACAGGTCCGAATGCGGACCTGGGAGCGCGGCGCCGGCGCCACGCTCGCCTGCGGAACGGGCGCGTGCGCCGTGCTCGTGGCGGGCGTTCTCACCAGGCGTCTGGAGCGCGACGCACTGATCCACCTCCCCGGCGGCGATCTGCGCGCCCGCTGGGACGAGGCGACCAATCACGTCTTCATGACCGGCCCCGCCGACGATGTCTTCGAGGGAGTCTGGCCGGATTGACGCGGGCGCGCGCCGCATTTGCAACCCCGTGCCCACGGTTTACCATGCACCGTTCGGTCGGCACAGGGTCCAGGATCGAATCCCACGATGGCCAGGCTTCACGAGTACCAGGGCAAGCAACTCCTCACCGGGCACGGCATCGCCGTCCCACGCGGCCGCGCCGTCTCGACCCCCGACGAGGCCGCCGCCGTCGCCCGCGAAATCGCCGCCCCCGTCGTCGTCAAGATCCAGGCATGGACCACCAACCGCAAGGCTCTCGGCGGCGTCGCATTCGCCTCGACCCCCGACGAGGCCGCGGCCCACGCCCGCAGGATGCTCGGGATGACCGTCGGAAACTTCCCCGTGACGCAGGTCCTCGTCGAGGAAGCGCTGCCGATCAAGGACGAGCTGTTCGTCTCCCTCTTCATCGACGACCGCGCCCGCCGACCTGCGATGCTCCTCTCCCTGACGGGCGGCTCGGGCATCGAAGAGCGGGCCCGCGAGGGGGGGCGCGACGGCACGGTCCATCGGCTGACCTGCGATGTCATGACCGGGCCCGATGACGCCGAAGTCCGCGCCACGCTCGCCCGCTCGAAGATCTCACGCGACGACCACGCCGCCATCGCCGCGGCCGTGCGCGCCGTCTTCGCCGCCGCCCGCACCAACGAGGCTCGGTCCGTCGAGATCAACCCCCTGGTCACCACCACCGAAGGGCGCGTCATCGCCGCCGACTGCCGCATGACCATCGACGACTACGCCGTCTTCCGCCACACCAACCTCGGCATCGACATCGCCCGCGAACTCGACCACCCGCCCACCGCACTTGAACGCATCGCCTACGCCGTCGAGCAGGACGACCACCGCGGCACCTTCTACTTCGCTCAGTTGAACACGCACGCCGCGCCGGGCTCCAAGGGCCTCATCGGCTTCCACGGCGCCGGCGGCGGCGGCTCGATGATGTCCATGGACGCCATCACCAACGAGGGCTTCACGATCGCCAACTTCACGGACACCAGCGGCAACCCCTCCGCCGCCAAGGTCTACCGTGCCGCGCGGATCATCCTCTGCCAGCCCGGCCTCGTCGGCTATTTCGGCTCCGGCTCCGGCGTCGCCAGCCAGGAGCAGTACTGGTCGGCCTACGGCCTGGCCAAGGCCTTCTGGGAGGTGAATATGCCGATCCCCGCGGTCATCCGCCTGGGCGGCAACAGCGAGGACCGGGCCGTAGCGATCCTGCAAGCGGCCTGCCGCGCCCTGCCCGCCAAGGTCGAGGGGTACAAGAAGGACGACCCACCGCGCGCCATCGCCCAGCGGTTCTCGCAACTCGTCGCCCAGGCCTCGCGACTGCGCCTGCCCGATCAGATGGCCCGGCGCGTGCCGCCGTACGTCGGCGCCCCCCACGGCTTCTCCTTCGCCATCAAGGGCGGCACGGTCTGGGTCGATGCCGGCCACTGGAACCGCGCGGCCGCGGAACTCGTCGCCAAGCACTCCCGAGGGCTCATCAAGGATACCGACGGCTCGCCGGCGCTGGCGGTCAGCCCGGAGGAGGCCGGGGGCAAGGACAGCGAGTTGATCGCCTGCGAGGTCGAATGCCGGCGCGCGGGTAAGGACCTGGTCTTTGTGGACCTGGACATCCCGGGCCTTGAAGACGCCGTCCGGCTCGGGCAGTCCGACGGCAAGGGAGCGCGGTAACCCATGGCGATTATCATCGACGAGGCCAAGCGCGTGATCGTCCAGGGCATCACCGGGCGCGAGGGCATGGCCCGCACCGAGTTGATGGTCGGCTACGGCACCAACGTCGTCGCCGGGTGTACGCCCGGCAAGGGCGGCCAGACCGCCCTGGGCGTACCCGTCTTCAACACCGTCCCCGACGCCGCGGCGGCCATCGGCGCGATCGACATCTCCGTCGTATTCGTCCCGGCCAAACTCGTCAAGGCCGCGGCCATCGAAGCGATCGAGGCCGGCGTCAAACTGCTCGTGCTCGTGCCCGACCGTGTACCGGTCTGGGACGCCATGGAGATCGCGGCGTGCGCCGAGCGGCACGCGGCCCGCTTCGTCGGCCCCAATACGCTCGGCGTTCTCAGCCCGGGCCGCGCGGTCGTCGGCATGATGGGCGGCAAGGCCGAATCCGCCCGCCAGTGGTTCAAGCAGGGCAACGTGGGCGTGATCTCCCGCTCCGGCGGCATGAGTTCCAGCACGGCCTACTACCTGGGCAAGGAAGGGATCGGCATCTCGACGATCGTCCACGTCGGCGGCGACTCGGTCCTCGGCCTTCGCTTCCCGGACGTGGCCCTGATGTTCCAGCAGGACCCGCAGACCGAGGCGATCGTAATCTTCGGCGAGATCGGCGGTTCGATGGAGGAGGACCTCGCCGCGCTCATCAAGGAAGGCCGTGTCACCAAGCCGGTCGTCGCGTACATCGGCGGCAAGGCCGCCAAGGAAGGAACCCGCTTCAGCCACGCCGGCGCCATCATCGAAGGCGGCCGCGGCGAGCACGCGGGCAAGGTCTCCGCTCTCCGAGAAGCCGGCGCAGTCGTCGTGGACAGTTTCGGCGACCTGCCGGGGGCGACGGTAGAGGTGCTCAGGGGCATAGGCGCGGGGAAGGTGTGACGCCAATCCAGGGGAATCGGTGCGGAGGGCCGAGCATGTTTGAGCGATTCACCGATCGAGCCAGGAAAGTCATGGCGCTGTCCAACCATGAGGCTCAGCGGCTATCAACTGGGTCCATCGGGTCCGAGCACGTGCTACTCGCGCTGCTCCTGGAGGGCAGCGGCGTCGGCGTTCATGCGCTTCGGGAACTGGGCGTTGACCTGACATCGCTGCGCGCGGCCGTGATCCAACGAACGCCCACGGCAAGGGAGCCGGCAGCCATGGGAAAACTGCCGCAGACCCCGCACGCGAAGAACGTCATCATGGCCGCCATCAATGAAGCCAGGGGTCTTGGCCACAACTACGTCGGCACCGAGCACATTCTCCTCGGCCTCGTCCATGAGGACAGCGGGCTGGCGTCGCAGACTCTGCGGGCGTCTGGAGTCGAACTCCCCAACGCTCGCGAAGCGGTCATCAACTTGCTCGGGGTAAGAGTGGAGACCGACGTCCAAAGGTCGAGCCAACTGATTGCGCCCGATCCGCCGACCTCTGATCCGAAGG
>JBGPGM010000255.1:0-4442 GCA_041483855.1 Phycisphaerae bacterium
GTTGGATCACCGCACCGCAGTCCCTCGAACCCGGCTGCGGCATGCCGGGGATCCTGACCGACGCCCCCAAGGACGCCGCGGACACCGATTCGATCGTCCACTTCCTCGTCAGCCTCGGCGGCCCCGCAGCGCCCGAGTCCGCGCCCAAGGACCCCGGGACCATCGACCAGGGCCGCACGCTCTACAACCAGGTCGGCTGCATCGCCTGCCACGGCCCAGCCGAGAAGGACGCGGCCCTGGAGCCGACCGCTCATCCCTATGCGCCGCCGGAGCCCTTCGGGGCGTGGGGGGGCGCCGGCAAGTGGAACCCATCGGCCCTCGCCGGCTTCCTGAGCGATCCGATCCGCACCCACCCCGGTGGGCGCATGCCCTCGATGAACCTCGACCAGCCCCAGGCCCACCTCATCGCCACGTACCTCATCACGACCTGGGGCGACAGCAGTGCTTCTAGCAAGACCGTGTTTGTCGTGGACAAGGCCAAGGCCGACGCCGGGCGCGCCGCCTTCGCCGCGCGTGGCTGCGCCGATTGTCACACCCTCGGCCTGGGCGCGCGCGAGGTCGCGCCGACCCTCAAGGCCAAGCCGCTGGCGGACCTTCCCACAACGGGCGGCTGCCTGAGCCTCACCGACGCCGCCACCCCGCGCTACACGCTCACCGATGGCGACCGCATCGCCCTCGGCGCGGCCATCGTCCAACTCAAGCCGCTCGCCAAGGGCGCTCCCGCCGTCGCCCCGGTGGACGACGCCTACCGGCGCGTCGACGCTCTCGGTTGCCGACACTGCCACGAGTACAACGCATCCGGCGGCGTGGACCCCGCGATCAACGCCTTTTTCCAGACCCTCGCCCAGGCGGAACTCGGCGATGAGGGCCGCCTCCCGCCGCGCCTGAACGGTGTGGGCACGAAACTCAGGTCGTCGTGGCTGCGTCAGGTGCTCACCAGCGCCGGGCGGGCCCGCCCGTACATGGGCGCCACCATGCCGCAGTTCGGCCTGGACAGCGTGGGCTCCTTGGCCGACGAACTCACCGCCGCGGACGGCGTCTGGCCCGACTCCGACAAGGGCGAGCCGAGGGTCACCGACGAACTGACCCGGGCGGGGCTCAAACTCATCGGCGTCAAGGGCCTCAACTGCATCTCCTGCCACGTCGTCGGCGATGCGCCGTCCGCGGGCACGCCCGGCCCCGACATCGGCGCGTTCGCCGAGCGCCTGCGCCACGAATGGTGGATCAACTATGTCCTGGCCCCCAACCGCTACAAGCCGGGCACCCGCATGCCCTCTTTCTACCTGACCGCAACCGGCTCCGTCACCGACGTTCTCGGCGGCCAGCCCGAGCGCCAGACCGACGCCATGTGGGCCTGCTTCACCCTTGGCAAGTCCATGCCTGCGCCCGAGGGAGTCCCCACCTCCGACGGCCTCATGCTCCGGGTCGGCGCCAAACCGATGGTCATGCGCACGTTCCTCAAGTCCGCCGGCAGCCGCGGCATCGCCGTCGGCTTCCCAGCCGCGATGGGAGGCATCCACTTCGCCTTCGACGCCGAGCGCGTCCGCTTGGCCCAGGCCTGGTCCGGGTCGTTCCTGGACGCCTCCGGCGCGTGGGCGGCCCGCGGCGGCACAATCGTCGGCGGTCAGGGCACGGACGTCTGGACCCCGCCCGACGGGCCCGCCATCGTCATCGGCCCCAGGCCCGACGTCTGGCCCGCCGCCAGCGGGCGCGAGGCGGGATACACGTTCCGCGGCTACCGCCTCGATGACGCGGGCGTTCCTACCTTCATGTACCGCATCGCGTTGCCCGAGGGGAAGAGCGTCGATGTGAACGAGCGGTTCGAGCCGGTCAAGGGCGCGAGCCCTGCAATCCGACGCACGTTCGAGGTCTCGGGCGTCCCCGCCGGCGCGCAGGTCTGGCACAACGCGGGGCCCGGGCACACGGGCATCGCCGCCTCCGATGTCTCCAACGCCGGCGCCGTCATGCCGGAATCCTCGGGCGGCTTGCGCTGGTGGGGTTTCACACCGACCGGCGCAGGATCGGTCCGCTTCGTAGTGGAGATCAAGCCATGATGCGTCCCTTGCCGCCCAGAGCGGCGGCGTTTCTACTTGGGTTGATCGGGGTCTCGTTCCTGGCTCGCCAAGCGCCCGCTCAACTCGCCATCGCCGGCAAGCCCTACGTCAAGCTCGAAACCCGCCAGGCCACCGAGGACGCGATGCTCCGCGCGCTGACCGGAGTCTCGGTCAAGTGGGGCCCGTGGCATCTGCTCGCCCCGCTCGACCACCCCAAGGGCGGCAAGGACATCGCCACGGTGTACCCGCCGGAATCGCAACTCCCCAGCATGCGCCCCGGCGCCGCCGACGCTATTGCCGGGGGAGGGCCCGACCTGTCCGCCTCCTATGCCGGCAAGGGCGGAAAGCCCATCACCTGGCGCACCGTCGAGCAGGAGCAGGACATCGGCGGCCTGGGCGGTCTGCGCCCGTTGGACCTCGCCCAAGGTCTGCAACACCCCGCCGACTACGAGGCCGTCGGCTACCTTTACCGCACCGTCACCGCCGATGCCGCCGCCGAGGTGCCCGTGGCCATGGGCAGCGATGACGGCCTGCGCTGCTGGCTCAACGGCGAACTCATCGTCGATGCCAACGCCGAGCGATCGCTCGACCCCACAGCCCATCACCTCAGGCTCCCCCTCCACGCCGGGGTCAACCATCTCTTCATCAAGGTCAGCCAGGGGCGCGGCGAGTGGCAGTTCGCGATGACGCCGGAGATGGGCCTGGAGCCCGCCGCCGACGCCGCGCTGCAGTACCAGCTCGACTCCGATTTCCCTGACGACGAGACGCGCTACTACCGCATCGCTACCGTGCCCGTCCCGGCCGACATCGTCCTCGAGGTCGGGGGCCTGGACGTGCTGCCGCCCGGCGCGCCCGGCGGCGATGCCCGCCCGATCGTCAGCACCCGGCGCGGCGACGTCTTCATCGTCAACAACGCCTACGAACTGCCGCCCGTGCACGCCGCGTTCACGCGCTTCGCCGGCGGCCTGCACGAGCCGCTGGGCCTGGCCGTCAGGCGCGACGAGCAGGTCAACGGCCACCCGGCGGTGTACGTCGTCCAGCGTGCCGAACTGACCCGCCTGGTCGACACCAACGGCGATGACGCCGCGGACATCTTCGAGACCGTCTGCGACGAATGGAAACTCTCGGGCAACTACCACGAGTTCGCCTTCGGCCCCAAGTTCGACCGCCTGGGCAATGCCTGGATCACGCTCAACCTGGCCCACACCGGCGGCGAGACGGTCATGGGCGCGACCGTCCCCACACGCGGCTGGGCGATCAAGGTCCCCCTCTCCGGCGCCGGCAATGGGGGAGGGATGATCAAGGTCGCCGACGGCCTGCGCTCCCCCGACGGCATCGGTATGTACTCGGACGGCCAGATGTTCTACACCGACAACCAGGGCGACTTCGTCGCGACCAACAAGCTCTCGCCCCTCTACCAGGATTCCTTCCATGGCCACCAGGCCTCCCTCAAGTTCCGTCCGGGTTGGGAGAACTGGAAGAAGGACGGCAAGCCCCTGCCCGACATCACTCCCGCGGCCGTGTGGTTCCCCTACAAAAAGATGGGCCAGAGCGCCAGCGACATCCTGCTCGACGACTCGGCCGGCAAGTTCGGACCGTTCAGCGGCCAGCTCTTCATCGGCGACCAGACGCACGCCACGGTCATGCGCGTCTGCCTGGAGAAGATCGACGGCGTGTACCAGGGCGCGTGCTTCCCGTTCAAGCGCAACTTCGAGTCCGGGGTGCACCGCCTGGCCTGGGGAGGCGATCACTCGATGTTCGTCGGCATGACCGACCGCGGCTGGGGCTCGACGGGGCCCAAGCGCTTCGGGTTGCAGCGGCTCGTCTGGACCGGCCGGACACCCTTCGAGATCCAGCACATGAAGGCCACGCCCGACGGCTTCGAACTGCGCTTCACGCGCCCGGTCGATCCGACGACGGCGACCAACGCGGCCTCGTACCGGTTGATCTCGTACACCTACGAGTACCACCCCGAGTACGGCTCGCCGGAGATCGACACCGCCCCGCAGACGGTTGCCTCGGCGACCCTCGCCGACCGCGAGACCGTCCGGCTGGTCGTCGAGCGGCTCAAGACGGGGTACGTGCACGAACTGGACGCGGCGGGCGTGCGGAGCATCCCCGGCCCGGACGGGCCCTCCCAGCCGCTGCTCCACTCGCTGGCGTACTACACGCTCCAGAAGATCCCGGGCACGACCCCCAGCCCCAAGCCATGACGACGGCGTGCCACCGATCGCGGTCGCCGCGATCGGTGCCACCCAACGCCGTGAACCTCGATCGAGGAATGGCGTCGCAAGTCGTTGGCTGGCGCTGAGTTGTGAATCGCGCGCGTGCGCGCGGCCTCCGAGCCGATGGTTGTTGTGCTGCAGCAACCAGGCGGAAAGGAGGCCA
>JBGPGM010000256.1:0-4431 GCA_041483855.1 Phycisphaerae bacterium
AGTCCCGCGCCCCGTCGCCAGCACGCACCCGTTGCCGTCCGCCGGGGACATCTCCACCGTAAACGTCGGCATCTCCAGCAGGAACTCCATCGTTTCCTGGGAGATCACGTCGAACGCCCACTTGCGGTCCGCGGCCTTGACGTAGAACCGGCGGCTGAACTGGGCCGACTCGAAGTCGATGTCGTCCTGGCCGAAGAACTCCGAGACCCTGTCCAGGATGCCCTCGGGCCGGATCAGCAGGCCCTTGAGCGGCAGGCCGGTCTGGATGATTACGGCGGACAGGTAGTGGTGCTGCGTGTGCCGCTGGCCCCTGGACCCAGCGGAGGTCGTCTGGTAGTGGTAGTCGAAGGCGCACACGGCGCGGCCCCGGCGCTCGCCGGTCGCGATGTTGTAGGCGTAGCGGTCGGACCCCTGGTACAGGCAGGCGAACTCGCCGAACCTCTCGTCCATCGAGTCGTCCCGGTCCGCGTCGAACGCCAGCCCCTCGCCGGCCGCCCACGCGGCCAGCGCCTTGCACCGCTGCGCCCGCGCGACATACCCCAGGACCATCAGCCCCACGAAGACGAGCACGCCGACGCCGATGAAGAACGGAACCACGTCGTGGATCCCTTCGGTCGCTGCGGCGACCCGCCTACTTGAGCAGCCTCTCCAGGAAGTGGATGTCGATCCCCCCTTCCCGGAACGACGAGTTCTCCATCAGCCTCAGGTGCAGCGGGATCGTGGTCTTGATCGGCCCCACGTTGAACTCGCGCAGCGCCCGCGCCATCCGCGCGATGCACTGCTTGCGGTCGTCGGCGTGGACGATCAGCTTCCCGATCATCGAGTCGTAGTTCGGCGGCACCGTGTACCCCGCCACCACGTGCGTATCCACCCGCACCCCGGGGCCCCCCGGCGGCTCGAACCGCGTGATCTTCCCCGGGCTGGGGCGGAATCCCGCGTCCGGGTCTTCCGCGTTGATGCGGCACTCCATCGCGTGCCCGCGCACCACCACGTCGCGCTGGCGGAACGGCAGCTCCACCCCCGCCGCGACCAGGATCGACATCTTCACGATGTCGATCCCCGTGATCATCTCCGTCACCGGGTGCTCCACCTGCACCCGCGTGTTCACCTCCAGCATGTAGAAGTTCTGGCGCTCGTCCATCAGGAACTCGACCGTGCCCGCGCCCGCGTAGCCCGCGGCCTTGATCATCCGGGCCGCGGACTCGCACACGGCGTCGCGCCGCTTGCGGTCCAGGCCCGGGGCGGGCGCCTCCTCGATGATCTTCTGGTGCCGACGCTGCATCGAGCAGTCCCGCTCGAACAGGTGCACCGCGTTGCCGTGCTTGTCCCCCAGCACCTGCACCTCCACGTGGCGCGCCGCCTCCAGGAACTTCTCGATGAACACCGCCCCATTGCCGAAGGCGCTCTGCGCCTCGCGGCTGGCGTTCTTGAGGCTCCCCCGCAGCGTCGCCTCGTTGTGGCACACGCGCATCCCCCGCCCGCCGCCACCCGCGGCCGCCTTGATGATCACCGGGTACCCGATCCGCGCCGCCACCGCGACCGCCTCGTCCTCCTCCTCGATGGCCCCGTCGGACCCGGGGAAGATCGGCACCTTGTTCGCCTTGGCCGTGCGCTTGCACTCGACCTTGTCGCCCAGCTTGCCCATCGCCTCCGGGCTGGGGCCGATGAACTCGATCTTGCAGTCACGGCAGACCTGCGCAAAGTCCGCCCGCTCGGAGAGGAACCCGTACCCCGGGTGGATCGCGTCCACGTTGGCGACCTCGGCCGCGGAGATGATCCGCGCGATGTTCAGGTACGAGTCCCTGGCCGGCCCCGGCCCGATGCAGATCGCCTCGTCGGCGTACGCCAGCCACGGCGCGCCACGGTCCGCCTCGGAATACACGCAGACCGACTCGATGCCCATCTCGCGGCAGGCGCGGATGATCCGCAGCGCGATCTCTCCACGGTTGGCGATGAGGATCCTGGAGAACATGTGGGGCGAGGGATGGAGGGGAGAAGATGTCAAGGTGTCGAATGAACGCTGGGGTCAGATCGTGGAGGCCATGGCGCGCCGGCCGCCGCTCACGCCGGCCTCACGAGGAACATCCGCTGCCCGTACTCCACCGGCCTGCCGTTCTCGACCAGGACGCGATCGATCACGCCCGCGACCTCGGCCTTGATCTCGTTGAATACCTTCATGGCCTCGATGATGCACACCGTCGTGTCCGGCCCCACGCTCGAGCCCGCCGTCACGAACTGCGGGGCATCCGGGTTCGGCGACAGGTACAGCGTGCCGACCATCGGCGACTTGACCTCCACCAGCCCCGCCAAGTCCTCCGGCGCGGGCTTCTCGGTCGTCGCCATGCCGTTGCCGTCGGCCGCGATCGAGCCCTCGCCCATGCTCCCCACGCTTCCGGCTGCGCCCGAGCCCGCGGCGGCCGGCGTGCCGATCGGCGCCATGACCACGTGCCCCGGCGCGTGGTGCACCACCGGCGCCGCCCCGGCGCGCTTGATCGTCACCGTCTCCTGCTGGTCCTTGAGGTCCAGTTCCGACAGGTCGTTCTCGACCATCAGCCGCACGAGCTCTTTGAGTTTGCGTATGTCGATCATGGGTGGAATCCAGTGTCGGACCGGCGGCGCGACGCCCTGTCGCTCGCCTACAACGTCGCCCAGTCCATCCCCTTGGGCATCGTGCACAAGTTCTTCGCCCCACGGGCCGTGATCTCGTAGTCATCCTCGATCCGAACGCCCCCCACCCCCGGCAGATAGATCCCCGGCTCCACCGTCACCACCATCCCCGGCGCCAGCACCGCCGGGGCCAGCATGTTGGTCAGGCGCGGCTCCTCGTGTCCGTCGTGCCCGAGCCCGTGCCCCAGCCCATGGCCGTAGTACTCCCCGTACCCCTGCCTGGTGATGTGGCGCCGCGCCACCGCGTCGACCTCCTTGGTTGACTTTCCCGGCGCCAGGGCCGCGGCGGCCATTTCCTGTGCATCCAGCACGATCCTGTAGATCTCCGCGATCTTCGCCGGCCAGGCGCCGATCGCGAAGCATCGCGTCATGTCCGAGTGGTACCCCTGCAGCACCGCCCCCCAGTCGATGAGCAGCGACTTGTTCGATGCCGTCTTCTTCCGCCCCGGCCGGTAGTGCGGCAGCGATCCGTTGGCCGCCACGCCCACGATCGTCGGGAACCCCGGCTCGCTGGACCCGCGGGTCTTCATCTCCGCCTCTAGCCGGGCCGCGATCTCCAGTTCCGATTGCCCTGGCGCGATCGTCGGCAGGACCGCGGCCAGCGCGGCCTCCTGGATCCGCGCCGCCTTGGTGATCAGCGCGACCTCCGCGTGGTCCTTGATGATCCGCAGGCGCGCCACCAGCCCGTTCGTATCCACCAGCCGCCGGCCGCTCAGTCCCCTGCCCAGCGCCGCCTTCAGCGAGATCGTCACGTGCTCCGCCTGCAAGCCCACCCGGTCTGCCCCGCCCGCCCCGCCGACCACCTCGGTCACCGCCTCCACCATCGATCGCGGGCGGATGAACACGTCCGCAACCGCCTTGACCGGCTCCAGTTCTTCCTGGTACCGAAAGTCGCTGATGACCACCGGCCGCCCCCGCTCCCGCCCCCCCACCCCGGGCACGAGCAGGTACGAATCGCCCCCCAGGAAGCCGGTCAGGTACCCGACATCCTTGGGGTTCGTCACCAGCAGGTGCGTCACGCCCGCCCGGGGCAGCAGCGCCCGCAGCCGTGTCAACCGCCCCGCGTGGGGTGAATCCTTCGATGAAGCCGCGCCGGAGGGCGCGGCGGAACGCTTGGCCATAGGAGGCAGATGATACCGGCTCCTGGCGATGCCCGCGCGCCGGGCGGTCGCCGCGACGACCCCGGTTGCGCTCGGTCGCGGCGGCGATCCGTAGACTCTGGCGATGCCCATCGGCGCAATCCCGGCGCGCCGGGACGCCCACCCCGATTCGGCCCGCGCTGAAAGCGGCGGTTCCGGCGCCTGGATCGATCGTGCCTGCTCCCTGGGCGCGACGCTCACCCTCGGCGCGCTGGTCCTGGTGGCCGTCGGCTACCCCGCGGCCCACGCTGTCTCATCGATCGTCCGCTGGCTCGGCGCCGGAAACCGTGTCGGCGCCGTCGATGCCGCGATGATCGGCCTCGGTCCGGCTCGCCTGCTGCTCCTGTCGATCGGCTACGCCGCGTTGATCGGCGTGCTCGCCACCGGCGCTGCCTGGCCCGTCGCCTGGGCCGCGCGCGGGTGGGACCTGCTCGCCCCCGCCGCGCGCCGGCGGCGCACCGCGATGCTCGCCGTGCCGCTGCTGCTGCCCTCGTACCTGGCCTACGCCGGCTGGGGGCTCATCCGAGCGCCCCGGACGCTGATCGGGGACTGGATCAACCGGTGGCCCGATGTCTCGCTCCTGGCCGGCCAGATCATCGCCATCCTCGGCCTGGCCCTCTGGGTC
>JBGPGM010000257.1:0-4420 GCA_041483855.1 Phycisphaerae bacterium
GATCAGGGCCGAGAACTCGTCGAGCTCGCCGAGCGCCCCGTTGCCGAACTCGTGCAGCAGCGCCGTCTCGGGCAGTTTCACGGATGCGTTGTTGGCCCGCTCCAGGCCCTGGAGGAAAACGGCGGCGTCGCGCGGGCCGGGCTCCGAGTCGGGCGCCTGGAAGTCGGCGATCTTGGCGTCGATGTAGTCGAGCAGGCGGGTGCGGGCGTCGGCGTCGGCGATCCCGGGGAAGGCGCCCTGCAGGTCCGTCGTCGTGATCAGGGTCCGCACGTGGCGCAGGCCACCGACGAGCATCTTCTTGAGCGGCACGTGCTCGACGTGCAAGCGAGCGGCGTTGGCCAGCGTCTTGAGCACCATCGCGTCGTCGATGCCCTGGAGTTTCTTGCGGAAGTCCTCACCAAGGCCGTTGAACGGCGGCAGCGGGTCCTCATCCGCGGCGCGCGGCTGAACAAAGCGAAGGTCCCAGAACCGCTTCGGGTCGTACAGCCGCAGCATCGCCAGGCGGTCGGTGAGCCGCATGGCGTCCTCGCGGTAGGTGGCCTTCTCCTCCAGCAGCGTGTTGAGGCGCACGAACAGTTCGCTGGCCGGGATCCAGTCGCCCTTGGCCTCGGCCTCGCGGGCCGCGCCGGCGGCCTTCTCGATCAGCCCCTTGACCCGCGGCTCGAGCAGGACGGCGTCCTTGTCGCTGGACAACATCCAGAGGGCCACGGCGTGCTTGAGCGCCAGGCTCAGGCTCGCCGGGGTGGTCGGCTCGGCCATGGCGGCGTCGAGGCTCTTCTGGACGTCCTGCAGCTTGGTAGCGCGGGTGGCCTCGCGCTTGGCCATGTTCTGGTCCAGCGAGTCGAAGGACTTTCGCAGGCCGACCAGGGCCGGGTTCTTGGAATCCTCCGGGAGCGAGCGGAACGACTCGCTAAACGCGTCGGTCTTGCCGGTCTGGGCGTCCGCCCAGACCTGTCGGGAAAGGTCGCCGACCGTTCGGGGCGGCTGTGACTGGGCCTGCGCGACCCGCGGGGTCAGCACCACGACGGGGAAGCCGGGCGCGGCCGCGACCAGGAAGGCGAGCACGGGACCGACGAAGCGTCCTATACGCATGGGAACTCCTCAGGGGGAATCGGGTGTGGGCACGTCCTCAACTGTACGAGCGCGGAAGGGGTGGCGTTCTGGTGATGGATCAACGGGATTCGCTTGGGAATCGACCGCCAGCCGGCCCGGGATAAGTCCCGATCGGGCAACGTGAGCCGCTCGAATGATACCGGACCATGGGGCGCGCATGCCATGATGGAACCGGCTCGGGCGCGCGAGGTTGCCGGGGCCGAGCGGCGTGCGCCGGCAGCGATCACCGGACCAGTCACTCCGGTGACGGCGCGACGGGGCTCCGCCCGGCGCGGTGCACGGCACGGGAAACCGCGTACACCGCGACCGGGACCGAGATCGCCGCAACCCCGGCGAGCATGGTCACCTCGAAATGACTCGCGGCGACCAGATCCGCTCCGACGGCGGCGCCGGCGCCTAACCCGCACAGCGGGCCTACCGCGTACCCCACGCCGATCAGCGCCTCGTGAATTCCCCCGGCCCGCACTTCGGCGCTGCCGACTTCCATCGCGTAGTAGAGGGCCGCGGCGTAGATGACGCCCATCCCGACCCCGAATAGCGCCAGGGACCCCACGAGCACCGCCAGGCCGATGCCGTGCCCGCCGATCCGCGGGGAGAGCACCGTCGCGGCGAACCCGAGGACCACGAGGATGCCGCCGAGGATCGGCGCGGCCCAGCGCCCGTGCCAGCCGTGCCAGCGCTCGGCGACGACGAAGGTCAACATGCGCGTGAGCAGCCACGTGGCCGCCACGGGGGTCTGCCAGCCGGTCGGCACGCCCAGTTCGCGCAGCGCGCTGGGCAGGTAGGGATTCAGGGCGCTGAAGAAGAGGTACGACGTGGGCAGCAGGATGCGCAGGACCGCGAGGATGTCGCGGTAAACCGGCGGGTGCGGGGCGTGGTGCTCGCGGATGTGCCGGCCGGGGCGCGCGTGGAACCGCAGCAGCAGCAAGGCTGTGCCCAGGTGGACGAACCCGAGCACCGCGATGATTTCCAGGGGGTGTGGCTTGACCACCGGGCCCATCGCCCAGAAGACCACGACCAGCGCGCCCGCCCAGGTGATGTTGAAGCGCCCAACGGCGGAACGGAGCGCGCCCCCGGAGCGCCCGCCGGAGAGGAAGGATTCGATGATCGGCCAGAGCACGCCCGCCAACGGGCTGTACAGCGCGATGAGCAGCCAGACCGCCCAGGCTCCTCCGCCGTCGGCGCGCGGGTCGCCGGACGGGCCGGATACCGCCCGCGCCACCCACGGGATGAAGCACAGCGCAGCGAACGCGAGCATGAGCCACACCAGCACGGTCCGCGGGGCGATGGCGGCGCCGCCCTTGGCTCCCCGCTTGCCCGCGCCCAGGCGCGACAGCACCGGCGCCGCAGCCAGCGCTCCGGCGATGTACGTGCTTCCCTGGAGCAGGGCCAGGCCGTAGTTCTGCATCGTCGAGAAGTTGTACGCGCTGGTGGCGATGAACGCGCTGCCGTTGGTGACGGCTCCCGTGCAGGCGCTGTTCAGGAAGGAAAAGACGAGGATGGCGCCCAGCGGCGATGGCGGGGGGACGCCCTGGCCGCTGGCTCGGGATCGATGACGGTCGGGCATGGGTGGTCCGGTTTCGTCGCCCGGGCGCGCGTTGCGAGGCGTTGCCATCAGGGGGGGGGCATCGTAGCATCGTGCCCGGAGGCGCCCACGCGTGCCTGCGGCGTTGACGCGTGCCCGTAGCTCAATTGGATAGAGCGCTGCCCTCCGAAGGCAGAGGTTACAGGTTCAACTCCTGTCGGGCATATTGAGGGTCGGCGGTCGCCGGGACCCGGTGCGCATGTCCTTGGCCGACGCCTTGACACTCTCCCGGCGTGCTGTAGGCTTGAGCAAGCCCACGCGACCATCGGGAGGAGTTGTCTTATGGTGCGCCAGGGCTGCCCAATCTCGACGAGGTCCATCATGCAACGATCCGCCGGCCCGGAGGGAGCGTTCCTGTTCGAGTTGCTGGAGGCACGGGTGCTCCTGTCCTCGTACATCTACGAGGACTTCTCGCACCTGGTCGGGCCGGTGACGCCCCGGGTCTTTGCCGACGGCCAGCGCGGCCCGGCGGTGTTCGTCGGCGACCTCGACCACGACGGCGTGCCGGACCTGCTCGTCGGCAACGCGGGCGTCGTCACCTCCGGCCCTATGCCCGTGGACTCGTCGGGTGCGACTGTCTACTCGGGCGCCTCCGGACAGGTGATCCGCACGCACACGCGTCCGGAGGCCCGCTTCGGCTGGTACGTCGCCGCGGTGGGCGACGTGGACAACGACGGCACGTCCGACTACGCCATCGGCAGCGGGCTGGATACCGGCTCTTCCAAGGCGTTCGTGTTCTCCGGCGCGACCGGGAACGTGCTCGATTCGTTCACGGGCAACGTGCAGACCGGCGGGGCGACGGTGGCCGGGGCGGGCGACCTCAATCACGACGGGCACGCCGACGTCCTGGTCGGCTACCCGGGCGAGAACCGGGTGGTTGTCTACTCCGGCGCCGACGGCCTGGTGCTCCACCAGTATTCCGGCGATGGAGCCCAGCAGGTCACGCTCCTGGGGCTGGGCGTGGCGGGCGGCACCGATTTCAACGGCGATGGGACCACGGACTTCCTGGTCGCCGGCCACCAGGGCACGCACGACGGCACGGAGGTGGACCCGTTTCACGTCCCCATCTATGTCTATTCCGGGAGCGACGGCACGCTCCTGAGGACCATCGACTCCTTCCAGAACATCCCCGACGGCGCCGCCGTGCCGGCGCTGGAGTTCGACGTTCACGGTCGTTTCCTTGACAGCAACGGCGACCCCGTCAGGGCGATAGTCTACGGCAGCGGCAACTTCGTCTACGTTTTCAATCCGATCACCGGCGAGCGGATCAGGCTGGTGCACCCCACCGAGGACGGCTCGATCCAATCGGCCGTCACGATCGGCGACGTCAACGCCGACGGCACGGACGACATAGCGGTGGGGCTCCCCAATGGCATTCGCGGGACCGCCGCCGCGCCGCTGACCGATCATGGCGCGGTCGGTATCTACTCTGGGGCCGAAGGGGCGCGCCTGAACATCCTCAGTGACCCTCGCTTCTCGGCCTCGGGGGTTCGCATGGGCATCTCCTTGGCCTATGGCGCCGACCTGGACGCCGACGGCTTTCCCGAGCTGATCGCCGTGGGGGACCAGAACGCCAACGGCCAGGGGACCGGGCCTGGGCGAATCTATGCCTTCTCGGGTCTGACGCTCATCCCGCCCATCCCCGACGGCTTCACCGCCGATGCCTCGGGGACGCTGGTGGCCTGGGGGGCGATCCGCGAACACGGGTTCCTGATCCGCAAC
>JBGPGM010000258.1:0-4419 GCA_041483855.1 Phycisphaerae bacterium
CTTCCACAAGCTGCTCATCAACTTCACCTGGTGGGTCAACCGGAAGGACCCCGACGGCCGGCACATCTTCGCCGGCGGCTTCCTGGGGCTGGACAACATCGGCGTGTTCGACCGCTCGCGCCCGCTACCCACCGGCGGCCGCCTGGAGCAGGCCGACGGCACCGCCTGGATGGCGTTCTACTGCGGCACGATGCTGTCGATGGCGCTCGAACTGGCCAGCGAGGATCCCGCCTACGAGGACGTCGCGTCCAAGTTCTTCGAGCACTTCGTCGCCATCATCGACGCGATGAACACGCTCGGCGGCACCGGGCTGTGGAACGAGCAGGACGGGTTCTACTACGACCAGCTCATGCTCGACGGCACGTCGCGCCCGCTCCAGATCCGGTCGATGGTCGGCATCATCCCGCTCTTTGCGGCCGAGGTCCTCGAGAGCACGTTGACCGACCGCCTTCCCGGTTTTCGGCACCGCATGCAATGGTTCCTGGAAAACCGCACGGACCTGGCCCGCCACATCGCGTACCTGGACGTGCAGGGTGGGTACGGCGAGGGGCAGAAGCGAGGGCAGCACAAGCGTGGTCAGGGCATGGAGGGGGGAGCGGACGGGATGCCAGTGCGCCGGCTCCTGGCCGTGCCCTCGCGAGAGCGGCTTATCCGCGCGCTGCGGTACGTCCTGGACGCGAGCGAGTTCCTGGCTCCCCACGGCGTCCGCTCCCTTTCCCGCGTTCACCTGGAACATCCCTTCGTCCTGCGCTTCGCCGAGCAGGAGTACCGCGTCGATTACACGCCCGGCGAATCCACTACCGCCGTCTTCGGCGGGAACAGCAACTGGCGCGGGCCGATCTGGTTCCCGCTCAACTACCTGCTCATCGAGGCGCTGGAGCGCTACCACCACTTCTACGGGCAGAGCCTGCGCGTCGAATGCCCCACCGGCTCGGGCCGCTCGATGGACCTGGGGCAGGTCGCCGTGCACCTCCGATCGCGCCTGGCCGCGCTGTTCCTGCCCGACCAGAGCGGCCGGCGCGCCTGCCAGGGCGACGACCCGCGCTTCGCCCGGGACCCCCACTGGCGCGACCTGCTGCTCTTCCACGAGTATTTCCACGGCGATACCGGACGCGGCCTGGGGGCAAGCCATCAGACCGGCTGGACCGGGCTGATCGCCCCGATCCTGCACGCCATGCGGGCGGGCGAGGTACCGGAGGCGACCGTCGAGGGCGCCGTGCCGGCGCGTCGGTAGCAGCCGGCTCGGGGGCAGACGTGGACGGCGCGGCGTCGGCCGATGGTGGACGGACGCGAATTCCCTGCAATCCGCCGGGTCGATTCCGTAAACTAGTTCCATGGGCCTTGTCAAGCGGCCGTCGCTCGTCCCCAACCTCGAAGCCCGACCAGGAGGTGCCCGATGTTCCGCCTCAACCGCTTGCTCGCGGGTCTGACCCTCATCCTCGGCGCGGGCACGGCGATCGCCATGCCCGAGGTGCGCCCCGGTCAGCCGGCGCCTCCCATCGCCTCAGTTTCCGCCGCCGCGTGCCTGCCGGAGGGCGTCCTCATCGTCGTCAGTTTGCGCGACGGCGACCAGCAGATCCCGGCCTTCCGGCGCCTGCTCGACGAGCAGCAGGTCGAAGAGTCCGCGGCGTACCACTTGCTCAACGCGAACCCGCAGATCATGCAGGCCCGCATCGGCCTGGCCGGCCTGGCGATGACGGCGGGCACCGACGTCTGGGGCGCCCTGGGCGCGGTCCTGGGGCGCGACCTGACGATCGGCATCGTTCCCGGCGAAGGCAAGAACGCCAGGTTCATCGGCGCCTCCATCACCCGCGACGCGCCGACGCTCGGCCGCCTGCTCGACGCCGTCCACGTGGCGGCGGGCCTGGTCAAGAACGGGACGCCCGACCCCGCCCGTTCGGAACTGATCGACGGCGTGCGGGTCTTCAAGACAGAGAACAACGTCTGGCACGGTCTTGTCGGCGACACCGTCTTCCTTGGCAACAGCCGCGACCTGCTCCGCGCCGCCCTCGGGGCGCGGGCCAACGCCAAGGGGCGCCTGAGCGACTTGCCCCTCTACCGCGACGCCGCGGCCCAGGTCCCCGAAGGCGCGCCCGCCTGGGCCTTCGTCAACATGGCCGGCATCCGCGCGGCCCTGGGTCCGGAGCGAGCACTGCCCGAGCAGGTGAACAACCCGCTTGGCGGCTTCCTCTTCGGCGGCTGGTGGCGCACCATCGTCCAGTCCGACGGCGCGGTCGCCTGGGCCACGGCCTCGCCCCGCACGCTGACCCTCGACCTTGCGGTCAGCAGCACGACCCCGACACCCGCCTCGCACGCCGGCTTCGTCGTCTCTGGTGCCCCCGCCCCCCGCTGGTCTAGCGCGGCCCTGCCCGGCTACGCCGCGGAGCTCAGCGTCACCCGCGACTGGGCCAGCCTATTCGCGGAGCGGGAATCCATCCTCACGCTCCCCGCCGCGGGGCAGATCGTCAACTTCAGCAACGTGCTGACCACCCTGATGGGCCAGCTCGACTTCACCGAGCAGGTCCTGCCGGCGGTGCGCGGGCCGATGCGCCTGATCATCGCCCGGCAGGACCTGTCGGCGCTGCCGTACCAACCTTCGCCGAGACTTCCGGCGTTCGCCCTCGTGGCGCCGCTCAAGTTCGACCCGAACTCCGACTTCCCCCGCCGCCTCTACACCGCGGCGCAGATGGCCATGTCGTTCGTCAACGCCGACGCCGCGCAGAAGCAGCAGCCCGCATACCTGATCGACACGGACCGCTACCGCGGCACGCGGATCCTCATCGCCGAGTACCCCGACCCGACCGCCCACGCAGCGCCAGGCATGGACGGCCCCGGCGCGATGACCCCCGCTGATTCAAAGCGAGCCGACGCGGCGCCACCCGCGGGCGCACAACCCGCCGAGGCCGCGCGCCCGACTCCCAAGCCCACGGTGAGCGCCCGCTACAACATCTCCCCCGCCGCGGCGGTCGTCGACGGCCACTTCGTGATCGCGACCTCTCCGGCCCTGCTCAAGCAGATCATCGACGCGATCGCCGACGGCGCGGAGGGCAAGGCGGCCGGGCCCGGCGCGGCCGGCGCACTGGCCGACACGCTGACACTGCGCGTGCCGCCCTCGCTGCAGATGCTGCGCGACAACCGCGAGGAACTGATCGTCAACCGGATGCTCGAGAAGGATCTTTCGAAGGAACAGGCGGGGCGCGACGTGGATGCCTTCTTCGGCCTCATTGGATTCCTCGATCGGCTCTCGCTGACCTCCAAGCCCGTCGAGCACGGCTACCGCGCCACGCTCGCCGTCACCCTGCGCGAGCCGCCTGTCTTGCGTTCCCCGCCCCTCCCGCGCCCCGCGGACCTCAAGTGATGGACGACCTGAGTCCGTATCAACCGTCGTCCGGTCAACCCTGGGACCGCACCGCCGCGGCCCATCTGCTGCGTCGCGCCGGCTTCGCGCCAAACGAGACCGAGGTGCGTGCGGCGCTGGCCGACGGCCCGGGGGCCACCGTCGACCGCCTGATCGACCAACGGGAGGACGGCTCGCGCCACGATGAACTCGACGAACTCGGCCCGCATCTGGCCCAGCGCGACGACATCGCTTCGCTCCGCGCGTGGTGGCTCCTGCGCATGGTGCACACGCAGCGTCCGCTGCACGCCCGCATGGCCGTTTTCTGGCACAACCACTTCGCCACCAGCAACGCCAAGGTCCGCAGCGGGGCGTTGATGCTCGGCCAACTCCGCACGTTCGAGCGCCTGGGCCTGGGCCGCTTCGGCGATCTCCTGGTGGCCGTCAGCCGCGACCCAGCCATGATCGTCTGGCTCGATGGCGAGCAGAACGTCAAGGGCCGACCGAACGAGAACTACGCCCGCGAACTCCTGGAGCTCTTCTCCCTGGGCGTGGGGAACTACAGCGAGGCCGACGTTCGCGACGCCGCCCGCGCCTTCACCGGCTGGCGACAACAGGGCGGAGTGTTCCGGTTCGCGCCCCACGAGCACGACGACGGTACCAAGACCGTGCTCGGTACAACCGGCCCGCTCGACGGCGCTGGCGTCGTCGATATCGCCGTACACCAGCCCGCGTGCGCCGCCTTTCTGGCCGCCAAGCTCCTGCGCGAGTTCCTTTGTGCCGACCCTGCCGGGGCGCTGGTCGATGCTCTGGCGGTGCGCCTGCGGGAAACCGGCTTCGATCTCGGCGCCACCCTCCGCACGCTCCTGTCCAGCCGCGCCATGTTCGACCCGCGCTATCGCGCCGCGCGAATCAAGTCTCCCGTCGAGTACGCGGTCGGCATCGTGCGCTCGCTGGAGATGCGAGTCCCCGGCGCGGCGATCGGCGACGCCGTGTCCCAGATGGGCCAGCGGCTCTTCGAGCCTCCGTCGGTCAAGGGTTGGGACGGCCACCGCGCCTGGCTCAACACCGCCACCATGCTC
>JBGPGM010000259.1:0-4416 GCA_041483855.1 Phycisphaerae bacterium
GCGGCCTTCTTGATGTCGGCAAAGTGGTTGCGTGCCATCTCCAGGCCGGCACGGGCAACCTGCACCTGGATCTCAGCGCGCCGCTTGGCGAAGTCTTCGGTCTCCTTGGCCTGGGACTGGTGGTGGAACACCTCGCGCCGGCGCTGCACGTCGCCGGCGATCTCGCTGATCAGGCTGCGCACGGCCTGCATGTCGTTCTGGGGCGCGCGCACGATGAGCACGCCGGAGTCCGGATGGAACTTGACCTGCGGTTCGCCGCCCTTCTCCTGCGGCGTCATCGAGAGCAGCGCATCCACGGCGGTCAGGATCGTCTCCGCGGTCACCGACAACTTCGCCTTCTCGTCGGCCCCAGGCGGCGGCTGGATGAGGTCGCGGATCGAGAAGACCTCGATCTGCCTGGGCTGCATCATCGGCACGCCGCGCATGCCGGGATCGAAGTGCTGGTAGTGGATCGCGTACAGCGGCGCCGAGGCTGCATCTTTCGCGACGTTCTCGACGGCGAAACTGTGCCCGCTGTTCTCCGAGACGGCCCACCTCAGCGCTGACACCGCCGTGCCCACCGTCACGTTCCTCAGCGCCAGGTGAGGGATCCGCACCTCCGCGGCCTCATCGGGGAGGCTGACGTTGACCGGCTCCGGAGCCGCGGCCTTCTCGATCGTCTGCAAGTACTCGCGCACCGTTCCTCCGGGGAAGTTCACGGAGATGATGGGTCCGCTGGCGGGTTCGCCCGGCCCGCTCGATGTGTGGATGCTCTCAGCTGGGACCGTGGGAGCCGGCGGCTGCTTCGGGACCACGGCTGGCTTGGCCGACGGGTTCGTCGGCGGCTGGGCCAACGCCGGCGTGACGAGCAGCCCGGCGATGGCGACTGCGGTCGAAGCGAGCAAGGGGATCGTGTTGTGCCGGATGGGGTTGAGCATGGAGTGAGTCCTTGCGGTGGGGTACGGGGTGTCGGGTCCGTGGTTGTGGGCGATCTCAGGAGTACAACGCCGCCGAGGACCGTGTTCGGCGCGGATCCGTCAAAGAATCTGTCTCGCCCGAACCCGACACCCGACCCCACCCTCTCCCCTACACTCCGCACATGCACTACGACGCCCATCAGTCCGTTATCGATGAACTCGAGGCGCGGATCTTGACCATCCGCGATTCGCTTTGACTACGACGGCAAGCTGATGCAGCTCGTCCAGGTCGAGACGGCCATGGGGGCAGCCGACTTCTGGGGTAGGCCCGACAACGCCCGGGCCACCGTGGCCACGCTCAAGGCCCTCAAGGCCCAGGTCGAGCCCCTCAAGGCCGTCATCGCTGATTTCGAGGATGCCAACGTCGCCTACCAGATGGCCCGCGAGGCGGGCGACAAGGACCTGCTCACCGAGGCCGACGAGTCGCTCTTTGACCTGGCCCGCCCCGGCGGGCGCATGGAGACGGTCGAACTGCGCTCCCTCCTGGCCGGCAAGCACGACCACCGCAACTGCTTCCTGACCATCACCGCCGGCGCCGGCGGCAAGGAGGCCAACGACTGGACCGAGATGCTCCACCGCATGTACATCTTCTACTGCGAGAAGATGGGCTTTCAACTGGAAGAAATCGCCAAGACCTTCGGCACCGAGGTCGGCATCGACTCCGTCACCCTCCACGTCAAGGGGGACTTCGCCTACGGCTACCTCTCGTGCGAGCGCGGCACGCACCGCCTGGCCCGCGTCAGCCCCTTCAACGCCGAGGGCAAGCGCCAGACCTCCTTCGCCACGGTGGACGTCACACCCGAGTTCGAGGAGACCAGCATCGAGATGCCCGAGAAGGACCTGGAGATCACGCCTTTCGTGCGCGCCAGCGGCCCTGGCGGCCAGAACGTCAACAAGGTCGCCTCCGCCATCCGCCTGGTCCACAAGCCCACCGGCATCATGGTCGTCGCCAGCACCTACCGCGACCAGCCCCAGAACAAGAAGCAGGCCATGTCCGTGCTCATGGCCAAGCTCGAACTCATTGAGGACGAGAAGCGCGAGCGGGAGATGAACGCCGCTACCGGCGGCGCCGTCGAACGCGGCTGGGGCACCCAGATCCGCTCCTACGTCTTCTACGACAACCGCGTCAAGGACCACCGCACCGGCTTCGAGTCCAGCGACTACGAAGGGGTCCTGCGCGGCGAGATCCAGGGCTTCGTGGACGCCGAGCTGCAACGCCGACGGAAAGAGAAGACCGTGGCGGCGAAGAAGGCGTAGGCCCAGGAAGCGGCCATCGGGTCCCAGGGCGCGGGTTTCGGAGGTATGTTCGCGCTCGATCCCGAACTCCGACACCCGCGTCCTCCGTGGTACAGTGGCCGCATGAACGACCGCCCCTGGGGATCGACGCCGACCGGAACCGCGGGCGCACCGCTGCCGCCGGGGATCGCGGCCGACCCGGAGCGCGCCCCCCCGGGCGCCCTGCTGCTGGAGGTCGCCTGGGAGGTTTGCAACCAGGTGGGCGGGATCTATCAGGTTCTGCGCTCCAAGGCGCCCACGATGGTCCGCCGGTGGCGCAACCGCTACGGCCTCGTCGGCCCGTACGTCCCCGTTAAGGCCGCGGTGGACTTCGAGCAGCGCCGTCCCTCCGGCTGGACCGCTCAGGTCATCGACTCGCTGGCCGCCGAAGGGCTTCGCGTCCACCACGGCCGGTGGCTCGTCTCCAGCCGGCCGAAGGTTCTGCTGCTCGAGTGCGGCCTGGATCAGCACCGCCTGGACGAAGCCAAGTACCTCCTCTGGCACGACCACGGGATCGAATCCCCGCCTGACGGCACGGACCCGCTCTTCGACGCTGTCGTCGGGTTCGGCTTCGCCGTGCGCCGACTGATGGCCGCGGTCTGCAGGTGCTGGCGCCACAGCGACGAGGCCGACGACCCGGACCTGGCGGCGCCGCCGCCGTACCACGCCGCCCACGCCGGCGACCGGCGGGTGCTGGCCCACTTCCACGAATGGCTCGGCGGTCTGGCCATCCCCCTGATCCGGCGCGACAACCTCCCCGTCGCCACCGTCTTCACGACGCACGCCACGCTCCTGGGCCGCTACATGGCCTCGGCCAGCGAGTCTTTCTACGACCATCTGCCATTCCTGGACCACGCGGCCGAAGCGACCCGCTTCAACGTCCGCTCCCAGCACGGCGTCGAGCGGGCCTGCGCCCACGGCTGCGACGTGCTCACGACCGTCTCGCCGATCACCGGCGAGGAGTGCGAGTTCCTGCTCGGCCGCCGCCCGGACATGGTCCTGCCCAACGGGCTGAACATTGACCGCTACAACGTCGGGCACGACTTCCAGACCTTCCACGCCCAGTTCAAGGAGCGCATCCACCGCTTCGTCATGGGGCAGTTCTTCCCCTCGTACTCCTTCGACCTGGACAAGACCCTCTACGTCTTCACGAGCGGGCGCTTCGAGCCGCGGAACAAGGGATTCGACCTGGCCCTGGAGGCCATGGCCCGCCTCAACGCCATGCTCAAGGACGCCGACCTCGGCGTCACCGTCGTCTTCTTCATCATCACCCAGCGGCATACCCGCTCCCTGCACCCCCTGGCCCTTCAGTCCGCCGGCGTCCTGGACGAGCTCCGCGAGGTCTGCGCCCGCATCACGGCCGACGTGGGCGACGGGCTTTTCCGCCGTGCCGCGGCCGGCGAGAAGGTCCGCTTGGACGACCTGGTCGACGAGTACTGGTCGCTGCGATTCCGGCGCACGCAGGTGGCGCTCAGGACCGACCGCCTGCCGCTGCTGACGACCCACCTGATCGACGACGAGTGGTCCGACCCCGTCCTGGGCCAGGTCCGCGCCCTGTGGTTCTCCAACCGCGCCGAGGACCCCGTCAAGATCGTCTACCACCCCGACTTCATCAGCCCCGTCAACCCCCTGTGGGGCCTGGAGTACGAGCAGTTCGTGCGCGGTTGCCACCTGGGCGTCTTCCCCAGCGCCTACGAGCCCTGGGGCTACACGCCGCTCGAATGCGTCGCCATGGGCGTGCCCTCCATCACCAGCGACCTGGCCGGCTTCGGCCGCTACGTCGCCGAGAACTACCCGGAACAGGACCGCTCCGGCCTGCTGGTGCTGCGCCGGCGGGGGCGCTCGTACAACGACGCGGCCGCGGAACTCGCCGGCCACCTGCTCGACTTCTGCAAGCTCGACCGACGCGGCCGGATCGCGCTGCGCAACGACGTGGAGCGCCGGTCATGGGACTTCGACTGGTCGCGTCTGGCCCGCGCCTACGACTGGGCCCACGACCTGGCCATGGCCCGCGCCGCCGCGAGGTAATGGGCGCGGGCCTCGGGGTTCGGGCCGCGGGTTCAGGACCCGGATCGGCATACCCACACCCCGCTACTACGGCTTGATCTCCATCCCGCCCTGCTCCACGTTGTCCTTCGTGAACAGCCGCGTTCCCAGCGTGATCGTCCTGGGGATGTCCCGTTCC
>JBGPGM010000260.1:0-4415 GCA_041483855.1 Phycisphaerae bacterium
CAATCGCATCCTCGAATACCCCATTGCCATCGTGGCGGCGTGCGTGTTCCGGAGACCCGGGCGCCCCGCCACGACCGCCGGCCCCGGCGCGCCCCATCCGCAGCCGCCGACTGAAACGCCCCCTTCGCACGTCGCGAGCGATCCGATGCCGTGGGCACGCTGGGTCAAGGCCGGCCTGCCGGAGATTCTCGGCATCGCCATGATCGCGCTGATTGTCAAGGCCTGCGCCCCCGGCATCGCCGAGGGGGTGGGCCGGTACATCGCCCTGGCGCTCCCGCCGGCGCTCGCCATGGCAGCCCTGGCCGTGATGCGCACGCGCCTGCTCTTCACCATCGGCGCGGCCGCTCTCTTTGCGACCGCCCTGCTGACGCCCGCTCAGCGCCACAACGAACTGCTCGCCCAGCGCACCTTCTTCGGCGTCCTGCGCGTCACCGCCGTCGGGCGCGTCCATTACCTCCAGCACGGCACGACGCTGCACGGCGCCCAGGACATGGACCCCGCCCACGCCGGCACGCCGCTCACCTACTACTACCCCACCGGCCCGCTCGGCAAGCTCATCACCGCGGTCAACAACGCCCGCTCGGTCAGGAACATCGCCGTCGTCGGCCTCGGCGCCGGCGCCATCGCCGCGCACGCCCGGCCCGGCCAGCAACTGCACTTCTACGAGATCGATCCCGCGGTCGTCCGCATCGCCCAGGACCCGCGCTACTTCACCGCCCTGGACCTGGCCGCCGCACGAACCGGTTCCCGCCCCAGCATCATCCTCGGTGACGGGCGCCTCAACCTCGCGGCCGCGCCCGACGGCCTGTACGACCTGATCATCCTCGACGCGTTCTCCTCCGACGCCATCCCCACGCACCTGCTGACGCGCCAGGCCGTCCGCATGTACGCGACGAAACTCGCCCCCGGCGGCCTGTTGGTCTTCAACACGTCCAACCGGTACTTCGACCTGGTGCCGGTCCTCGACGCCGTGGCCCGCGCCGAGGGCATGCACGCCTGCTTCGCTACCGACGATTATCTGACCGCCGAGGAGACCCGCGCCGGCAAGAACCGCTCGCAGTGGGCCGCGATCGGGCGAACCCTGGATGACCTCGGGCCGCTGCTGAGCGACCCGACCTGGATGCAGGTAGCCGACCCGCCGCCGGGCCAGCCCTGGAGCGACGACTATTCCGACATCATCAGCGCCATCAAGTGGAACGTCGCCCCGCCGCCAGGCTGACCCGGCCGATATGCTCTGCTTATGTCCCGGCTCACCTACCAGACCGCCGGCGAATCACATGGCCCCGCGCTCGTGACCATCGTCTCGGGCCTCCCCGCCGGCGTCATCCTGGACACCGCCTTCATCAACGCCGAACTCGCCCGCCGCCAGGGCGGCTACGGGCGCGGCGCCCGCCAACGCATCGAGTCCGACGCCGTCGAGGTCCTCTCCGGAGTGCGCCGCGGCAAGACCATCGGCTCGCCCCTGGCCCTGCTCATCCGCAACAAGGACTCGCGCCTGGACGACCCGGCCAAGACCCCCCCCGTGTACACGCCGCGCCCCGGGCACGCCGACCTGGCCGGCAGCGTCAAGTACCTGACCACCGACTGCCGCGAGACCCTCGAACGCGCCAGCGCCCGCGAGACCGCCGCCCGCACCGCCGCCGGGGCCGCGGCCCGGTGCCTCCTGCGCGCCCTGGGCATCGAGGTCTTCGGCTTCGTCCGCTCGATTCTCTCCGCCGCGACCGAGACTGCCGTCACCGAGGACAACTGGCGCTCCCTCATCCCCCTGCGCGACGCCAGCGAGACGTACTGCCCCGACGCCGCGGCCACCGAGCGCCAATGCGCCATCATCCGCCAGGCCAAGATCAACAAGGACACGGTGGGGGGGCTGGTCGAGGCGCACGCCTTCGGCTGCCCTCCGGGCCTGGGCTCGACGATGGACTGGCGCGACCGGCTCGATGCCCGCCTGGCGTGCGCCGTCATGGGCATCCAGGCCTTCAAGGCCGTCGAGATCGGCCTGGGCAAGGAGTGCGCCGCCCGCCCGGGCTCCCTGGTCCACGATCCCATCCGCTTCGACCCCGCCCGCATCCGCACCCCCTGCCTCGGTTTCGTCCGCGACACCAACAACGCCGGCGGCACCGAGGGCGGCATGACCAACGGCGCCCCGGTCGTCGTGCGCGGGACTATGAAGCCCATCTCTACGCTCCTGCGCGGCATGCCCAGCGTCAACCTCAACACCAAGCAGCCCGAGATGAGCGCCTACGAGCGGTCCGACATCTGCGCCGTCGCGGCCGCGAGCGTCGTCATGGAGAACGTCGTGGCGTTCGAGATCGCCCGGGTGGTGATGGACAAGTTCGCTGGCGATTCGCTGGACGAGACGAAGGGCAACTACGACATGTACCTGAAGGTGGCGCGGATGCTGCCGCTGGATGAGCCGTCGGCGACGATCGCGGGCGAGAAGTCCTCCACGGAGGCGTGACGCAGGGCGCGCCCGGCCCGGGCTGGCCCGCGACACACCCGAGCCGGACGCACGGCGCCCATCATCGCGTCTCTATGCCGCCTTCGCCGCCGATCCCCCCGTCGGCATCGCCGCCACGCCCACCTTCAGCGACTCCACCTTGTCGTACAACTCGTCCACCTGGTCCTGGGCGCGGCTGCGGCCGAGCGTGCGGAACAACGCCAGCGCGCCCAGCACCGCCGGCACCCCGCCCGCCGCCAGCAACTGCTCCACCGGCATCCCCTGCAGGCGCGCCACCTCGGCCTGCGACAGCCCCGCTGCATGGGCCGCCCTGGCCAGTTCTTCCTTGAACGCGCCCTGGTCCTTCTCCAGCGGCAGCAGCCTCAGCTCGATCTTGTGGGCCGCCAGGTCGATCTTCCCCGCCGCCTCCGCCCGCACCGCGTCGATCCCCGCGATCAACCCCTTGGCCGACTCGCTCGCGCCCGCGACCTGCCTCTGCACCGTTTCCTTCAGCGCAGCCACGTCGCCCTTGATCGCGCCCACATCCGCCGCCGCCTGCTCCGCTCTGGCCTTGGTCGTCCTCACGAACGTGCTCAGCGCGTTGGCCAGCACAGGGCCGAGGGGCCCCGCGGGGATGGTCAGCGACAGGGCGGCGCCCAGCGAGCGCACCAGGTCCCCCAGTTGCTTCTCCTGCTCGGCGATGCGAGCGCGCAGGTCGCCGATGCTCGCCTTGATGTCGCTGTACGACTGCATCTCGGCCTGCTCGTAGGGGTCGAGCACGGCCGCGTCGCCCGCGATCTGCGCTCGCGCCGCCCCCGCCTGCATCCGGTTGCTGTGGTGGAGCATGTCGATGTCCTGCTCGTGCATGCCCACCTTGTCCCCGGCCGTGATGCACCCCGCCAGCGCGCACAGCAGCATCCCGACCCCGATCATCGCGGCGTACCTCATGATGGATCCCCCGTTTCTGGAAGGCCCCCCGGGCGCCGGCGGGCTACCTCACCCGCCCGGCGCGCCGATCGCACGGTAGTATACCGATTCTTGTCCGGAACGCAAGCCCTTCTACGCCGCAAGTTACATATTTTCTTGTATATGTACCTACGTTGTGCGCACAAAGCCGGCAGGTGCCGCATCCACCCGATGATGACGCGCCGCCGCCCTCAGCCCTTCGCCCCCGGGCGGCTCATCAGGTCCTGGATGTAGCGCTGGAAGTCGTCGTGCAGGATCTTCATCGCCGGGCTGGCCATCATCCTCCGGAACGAGTCCTCGTGCTCGATCGCCTCCATCCGCTTGACCCATGAGTCGAAATAGTCCCGCGGCAGCTGCCCGTTGCGCCAACTGAACCAGACGATCTCGAAAACCGACAACTGCATGATGTTCATGAAGTACTCGCGGATCTCCCGGTCGCTCGTCAGCCCCTGCACGTCGTGCTTGTAGACCGAGGCCAGCGACGGGTCGTCCACGCGCATCTTGCGCAGCATCATCTGGAGTTCGACCAGCTTCGAGAAGTTGGCCACGTACGCCGCCTTGCGCCAGGCGCGGAACTGCATGGCCGTGTACACGAGGCCGCCGGCGATGGCCAGCGACGAAAGCGTCTGGAGCGCGATCTGGATGTGCGCCAGGTCCATGGCCGATCATTGGCGCTCGGCACGCCGCCGGAGGGCCGGGCACGGCCGCCCGGGGCGACGGCCGTCCCGCGTTCCGGTATCCTGTGGCCCATGCCCGCACCGTCGACCCCGGTCATGGTCTTCTTCGCCTTCGTGGCTGTCGCCCTGCTGCTGGCGATCACCATCGTCCTGCCCGGGTTCGTCAACCGGGCGCGGAGCGAGCCCCGTTCGCCCCTGTTCTGGCGGATCTGGCGGGTCGCGACGGTCTTCGTGGCGATCGTCGCGGCCGTGGCGGTCGTGTGGACGGCGTACGCACTGCTGGGGTGAGGGAAGGCACGGGATCAGGGGCTTGCGCTCGCGTGCGGAACCAGGAC
>JBGPGM010000261.1:0-4407 GCA_041483855.1 Phycisphaerae bacterium
ATGTTCGCCAGCACCGGGCTGCTGATCCGGCGCACGAACCGCTCGACGGCCCGGTCCGCCGTCGCCGCCTCGTCCTCCTGCGACGAGTGCAGCAGCACGAACTCCGCTTCCCCGCCGCCCGCCCGGGCCATCTGGTTGATCAGGAAACGGTTGACCGAATCGCCGATGCCGAAGGAAAAGACCCGCGTCGTCGCCCGGTTCTTCCGGATCGCGTCGATGATCGCAAAGTCGTTGCCCACCTCGCCGTCGGTCAGGAACATCACGATCCGCACCGGCGCGGGCCCGTCGCCCGCGCGCGTCTGCTTCAGCGCCGCGTCGATCGCGGCCATCATCTCCGTCCCGCCGCCGCCGGATTGTCCGGCGACGACCCGGCGCGCCGCCGCGATGTTGTCGGGCGTAGCTGGCCTGGGGCGGTTCCACAGCACCCGCGTGTCGCCGGAGAACGTGATCACGTTGAACGTGTCGATGGGGCGCATCGCCGCGATCGCCTTCTCCATCACCAACTTCGCCTTCTCGATCGGCAGCCCGTGCATCGAGCCGGAGGTGTCCAGCACGAAGACCAGTTCCCGCGCCACGATCTGATCCGGCGCCACCCGCGCCGGCGGCTGGAGCGTGATCGAGAAGAAGTTGCCGTGCGTCCCCGTATGGGCCAGCACCGACTCGCTGATCGTGTCCGCCGTCTGCCGCCAGTTGAGCACGAAGTCGCGGTTGGGGATGTCCCCCTTGTTGTCCATCGTCAGGCTGGTGCGCCGCACAAGCCCGTCAGCACGCGCACCCGCCGGCTCGTCCGTGCGGACGACCTGGTGCAGCGGGCACTCAAGCCCGATGATCCCCGGCCCGCCCGTGTCGATGGTCACGCTGATGGAAATGTCGTGCCCGGCCCGCGTCGGCGGGCGCACCGGCATGGGCGTGATCCGCGAGGCGTCCGGCACCTGGTCCGTATCGGGTGAAAACCCCGCGCCGGGCTCGGCCTTCCCGCCGCCGACCGCCTGTTCGCCGTGCCCGGGTGCGACCGGGTGCTCCTCGGCGTGCATCACATCCGCGATCTTGGCGAAGAACCACCGTTCCGCGATGTGCCCGGTGCCGTCGGTGTAGAGCGTCCCCGGCTCGCTCGATCCGTCCGGGTACGCGACGTTGAACTCGTACCAGACTGTCGAGATCGGCCCCTCCGGCGCTGCGCCCCCTGCCCCCTCATCCAGGCGCCCCGGCTTTCCACCCGCGGCGGTGGGGGGGTAGATCGGGCGCGCTCCCGCAAGCGTTTGGGCCAGGTAGCTTTCCGTCAGCGCCGGCCGGCTCGACAGGTCCCCCGACTTCATCCCGCGCACCGACGCCGGCGCCAGCAGCACCAGCCCCGGCCGCGTCCGCAGCCCGCTCGGCGCCGCGCCGCGCACCGGCGGCGGCGGCTCGTCCGCCCCGCCCCCGGCGTACCCGGGGATGTAGCGCGGGCTGACCACCGTCGGGAACGAGAACGAGTACGTCCCCTCCGACTGCTCCAGCACCTCGACGTACGAAATCTGGATGTCGATGTCCGCACCCGGTTCGATGTTCGCGACCGACTGGGTGAAGATGTTGGGCCGCTCCTGTTCAAGAAGGCTGGCGATCCGGTTCTGCGCTTTCGCGGCCTCGTAGATCTGCCGGGCCGCCTGGCGCTCGTGTACCTCGCCCTCGACGACCCGGTCGCCGATCGTCATCCTCATGCGGTCCACGGCCGCGCGGTCCGACATCGGGAACGTGTACACCGCCTCGATCTTCTGCTTGTGCGGGTTGTGGTACTGCTGGGTGATGCTCACCCGCGTCGTCAGGCCCGATACCGCCACCTTGACATCGGTGTGCTTCAACGCGCACGGGCCCAGCACGTTCCCCTCGGTGTCCACCGCGTCCAGCCGCCCGCCCTCGGGGGCCATCACGATGTTGGCCGGCCCCTTCGCCAGCACCATCGACGCGCCGCCGGGCACATTCGCCGATCGCGGCAGGAAGAACGGCAGCAACACGGCCAGAGCGATCAGCGCGGCGGCCAGCGGCGAGTACCTGTTCACGACGATCCTCCTGATCACGGTGATGGTGGGATGACGGTTCGACCACGAGACCCGACGCTCCGGCTCCTGCGCCAATGCCTTGAGCAGACGATCGCGCCCCGCCGCGGCACGCTCGGCATTCAGCGCGTGCCACTGGCGCAGCAGCGCGTCCAGCCCATCCGGCGACGGCGGCCCTCCGCCGGGCGGAAGCGGGGGCAGTGGGGGGGGTGGAGGCGATGTGGGGTGTTCGTGGTTCATGTTGGCTGCTTTGCACTCATCAGAAGGCCAAGGTGCTCGCGGGCGCGGGCCAGCAGCTTGTAGAAACCGCTGCGAGAAAGGCCCAGCGCCGAAGAAGCCGCTTTCACTGGGTCCGGGTCCAGGTAATACAGGTGGATCGCCAGCCGCTCGCTGTCCGGAAGGCACTCCAGCGCGCGCGTGAGTTGGTGGAGTTGCTCGGACTGGTCCGCCGCGTCACTCGGCGCCAGCGCTGTGCCCGCCCCGGACGCGCCGCGATTGATCGTGTGGTTCATCGCGGCCTCCTGCTCGTGGTGCGAGCGCCGGCCGGCCGCGCGTCGGCGCTCCGCGCACACACGCCGCGCGATGCCGTACAGCCACGGCCGAAGGCGATCCGCGCCCCCCGAGGCCGCCAGTCTGTCCAGCATGCGGTAAGCACGGATGAAGGTCTCCTGGAGCGCGTCCGCGGCGTCGGGCTCGTGGCGCCCGCCGAGGTGTTGCCGGCACAAGGCGAGGACAACCGGCGAGTGCCGGTCGAAAATCCGGGCGAACGCCGCGTGCCCATCCGCGCCGCACTGGAGGGCGGCCGAGAGGTCGCGGGCGTCCTGTTCCATCGCTTCATCCATGGCCGGTCGGGGCGGAGTGTCTCCGGGACCTCGCCGCAAAGGGGCCAGGCCGGATCCACTGGTTATAGGGATGTTGGGGGGTTGAGGCGGGAGCGACGGCCGGGGCGTCGGGGGGCGGACGGCGCAAAAACAAACCCGGCTGCGACCGGTCAGTTCGCAGCCGGGCACGAGGACATCTTTGCCCTCTCTCGCCTCTCTCTCACTCCGATCTCTCTCTCCCGCGCGACCCTTCTCGCTCCGACCGCTCTCTCGCGCCTCTCTCTCTCTCCGTGAGACCCGAATGAGCCTCGTGGCCGGACAACGCAAGGGTCGCCTCGGCAGGACGACCGGCTGAGGCATCCGCAGGTTAACGAATTCGTCGGCGCTGTCAAGAGTAATTGGAGTCGTTCGACTGTGAAGGCGGGTTCCGTTTGCGTTGCCTCGCGCCGTCTTCACCAACTGCAAACACTGCCGATTCGCGAGAAAATAGGCACTCAGACCCATTCCAACACAATCCCCTGGGGTTTGTCCCTGAATAGCAGACGCACCGGGGGAGCCCGGAGGTCTCACACGCCGCGCGACCGTGCGCTCGCCACACGGGCGCGGTACTTTGGGCAAGGCTGGGCGCTGGTAGACGACCACATGGCGAACCCGAACATAGAACTTGCGGCGGTTCTCGCTCACCTCGACACCCACTCGATGCGGGCAGTCGTCGGCTTCGATGGCTTCGTGGACGAGATGTGCCGCATCGTGGCCAGGCGCACCGGACCGGGGCCCGCCGACTTCGACCCCGTCCAGAGCATCGCCGATTTGGGGCGGATGGTCAGCGACGCGACCGGCCGCAGTTTCGGTCGCGAACTCGTGATCGAGCGGACCGATCCGGGTGGCAATGCGCCCAACCTGGCCAGCGGCTTGCTGGCCCTGGGCGTCAAGGTTGACTTTTTCGGCACCCTGGGTAGCCCGCGCCACCCGGTCTACGACGAGTTCGCGGCCCGGTGCGCCAGCTGCACCAGCCTGGGGACACAGCACGGGCGGACGATCGCGCTGGAGTTCGCCGACGGCAAACTGATGCTCAACATCACGGCCGGCCTGGCGGAACTCGACGCCGCCCTCATGCGCCGGGTAGTGGACGACGGGGCGTACGCCCACGCGTGCCGGCAGGCGGGCCTGATCGCTTGGGCGAACTGGAGCCGGTACCCGCACATGACGGCGTGCTGGCGCGTGCTGGCCGACGGCGTCATCGCACGCCTCACCCACCGCCCGTGGCTGCTGGCCGACCTGGCCGACCCCGCGGGGCGGACGGAGGCGGATGTTCGCGACATGGCCGCGGCCCTGGCCCAGGCCCAGCGCGGAGCGCGCCTCGTCCTGGCGATGAACCTGAACGAGGCGACGGTCGTCGGGCAGGCGCTCGGCCCAGTCGGCCGATCCGGGATCGGTGACGACGGCGCCGCAATGGCGGCCGCCGCGGCATCGCTGCGGGCCGCCGTCGGGGCCGAGCATGTGGTCATCCACAGCCGCCGCCGCGCGGCCGCGGCCTGGTCCGATGGCTCGAC
>JBGPGM010000262.1:0-4406 GCA_041483855.1 Phycisphaerae bacterium
CCTGGAGGATGTGCAGGCCGCGCTCGCCGAGCACGGCGCCGCGGCCGGAGGCGGCGGCCCCAAGCCGTTCATCATGGGCGAGTCGATCCTCTACACGGACTGGCCGGATATTGCTGCGCTGGCCGACCACCTGGACTTGATCGCCCAGCCGAGCGTCTCGGTGGAGTTGTTGCTCGGGAAGCCCGAGAGCCCAGACGAGCCCCCTTTCATGCTCACGTGGCGCGCGGACAACGGCTCTTATGTCGTTGAGGGTGAAGTGATCGCCGAGATCGAGACAAGCAGGGCCACGATCGAACTCTCTGCGCCCGCGGCCGGCGTACTAAGGCACGAGGTTTCCAGCGGAGAGGTTCCCAGGCTCCGCAGTCGCGTCGGAAAGATCGTGCCCTTGAAGGACAGCCGTACCGGTGGCGGCACTGTGCCATGGTGGTTTCCCAAGGGCTTGGACCAGATCGCCGCGACGGAGGGCCGGATGCGGGAGCGCTACGGCGCCGACGGCGTCGAATGCTTCAAGCACCACGCGGTGCGCCACCACCTGCGCGGCCGCCAGTTCCAGCTGGAACGCTTCCGCTCGTACCCCAACCACGCCGGCCTGGTAATGAACCACCTGCGCGACGTCATGATCTGCCGCTGCGGGTTCATGGATGAGTTCGGACGCTGGCGTTTCACGCCCGAGCAGATGCGCCCCTGGATGGGCGATGCCCCGATCCTGCTCCAGACGCCGGACGACCGGCGGGGGTTCGTGGGCGGCCAGGCCCTGGCGTGCCGCGTCGGCGTGTCGAACTTTGGTCCATCACCGTTCGAGGGGCAGATCGCGCTGCACGTCCGCTCGGACGCGGCCAAATCCGACGCGGTCAGCCGGATCGTCCGCTGCGGCTGCGGCGAGATGGCATCGGCCGAAGTCTCCCTTTCCCTCCCGTGGGTGGTGCGCCCGCGCCGCGTCACGGTGCGCGCCTCGTCGCCCGGTCTGGAGGACAACTCCTGGGACATCTGGGCGTTGCCGGCGCGAACCCAGTGGCCGCGGGGCGTTGTGCGCCTGGAGGGCCTGCCCTTCGACCAAGCCGACCGCGAGCCGGAGTTCGAGGAGGCCAGGTACAGCAGCGGCTGGGGTCTGCCCGTACGGAACTGGGTGAACCTCCTGCCGGACCCCTCGATGCTGGCCCCGGACATGCCGGCCTGGCAGCACGACGCGGTGCTGCCGCCTCAGACGCGCGTCATCGTCACGCACAAGCTCACCGCCCGCGTGGTCGAGTTCCTGCGGCACGCCGGACGCGTCGTCCTCCTGGCGAGCAGGACCAAGGGGAGTGTGCCCACGAAGTACGTCTCGATGTGGGGCCAGCTGCCGCTTGTTCCCCAGACCCCGCTGCTCCCTGACACCGACTGCGACGCCGTGGCCGACCTCCTGGACTACGACCTGACGCGCCGGTACTGCCGCGCCGTGCCGACGATGGACCTCAACATCGCCGACTCCGTCGAGCCGATCGTCCGCTACATCTACACGCACGACCTGACGGACCGGCTCAAGGTGTACGACGCGGCCTTCATGGCCCGCGTCGGCGAAGGTCTGCTCATCGTGACCAGCTTGGATCACAGCGAAGACGCGGGGCGGTGGCTGCTCGAACGGCTGGTGGCCTACGCCGCCGGCGATGCGGCAGCCACTTGGGGGACGCTGGACCCGCGGATCGTGGACGGCTGGACGGTCGGCGCGCCGTGAGGGGGCGCTCATCGCTTGACCGCCGGCAGTCCGCGCGCGGCGCGGTCACGGTCGATCACCGCGTGGATGGCCGCGACCGTGCGGTCGAGCGCGCCCCGAGCGCTGGTCGTGCTCGATGGGTTGAGGTAGTCTTCGAGCATCCGGCGCAGCTCCTCTTCCAGGTCCTTCTGGTACGGCCCGACGGGCACGAACCCGGGCGCCTTGCCGGTCGCCGGATCCGGCGTGTTGGCGTACGCCAGCCACGCCGCCCGATCGGCGAACTTCTCCGGCGGCATCGGGGGCACGTCGTAGGCCGCCGCCCCACCGCCCCCACCGCCGCTCACCTTCGGGATCCCCGCCGTGGATCGGAACGACGGCGAGTTCACAACCGAGAGCCGCGCCGGCGGAGCGACCCGGAGCGTTTGCCAATACTCCATCGCCTGGCGGGGCGCGATCAGCCACGACAGGAACTTCCACCCCTCGTGCTTGTTCTTGGCGTGCACGGACATGCCCCAGACCACCGAGCCGGACATGACCGCCGGCGCCCGGCCGCGCGCTAGCGGCGCCACGGCATAATCGAGACCGGGGGCGTTGATGTCCAGGTACGGGATTCGCCAGGAGCCGTCCAGGTACATCGCGGTCTTGCCGGTGGCGAACAGGTTCTCCGGGCCGGTGCCCGACTCGCGCCCGAACGACGGCTGGAACGAGCGGTCCACCCGTTGGAGCGTGCGCAGGAACTCCAGCGTCCGCTCCCCCTCGGGCGAGTTGATCGTGCACGCCAGCCCGTCGTCGGACCACAGCCGGCCGCCCGCCTGGGCGAAGAAGGCTATGAACGGCCACGACCAGACGAAGAAATCCACGCCCCGCTGCGTGACGCGCCCAGTGACCGGATCGCCCTCGAACCGCGTGAGTTTTCGGGCCGCGGCCCGCAGGTCGTCCCACGTCCAATTGGCGCTGGGGTAGGTGATGCGCTCGTCGGGGTGCGCTCCGTTGTACTCGTCGAAGAGGGCCTTGTTGTAGAACAGGCCGTATTGGGCGTTGTCCTCGGGCAGGGCGTAGAGAACGCCGTCGATGGTCAGGGCGTCGAGCAGCTGCCCGGGGATGTCGGCCAGGTCCTGGCCCGACAGCCCGAGGTCGGGATCGTCGATGAAGGGCGTGAGCGGCTCGAGCATCCCGCGCTGCACCATGCCGTGGTAGTCGGTGATCGGGATTCGCATGACATCCGCGCCCTCGTGCCGGGCGTGCCAGGCGTTGTACTTCATCGCCAGGTCGTCGCCGTAGCGCTGGTACTCGATGTGAATGCACGGGTTGATCCGTTCATACCGCTCCGCGTACCGGTCCAGGAAGAGGCGGTCCTCGAAGGGCATGCACCACAGCGCAAAGCGGACCGTCGGACGCGCCCCGATCACGCCCCCCACGCCCGATGCTCCGCCGACGCGGTTCCAGGGAACGACGACCACCACGCTCGACACGACGATCGCCACCACGATGAGCCACGATGCCCGCACCGGTTACTCCTTGATGCCCGTCAACGCGACGCCGCCGACAAACGCACGCTGGAAGACAAGGAACACCACCACCAGCGGCAGCGTTAGGATCGTCGCGGCCGCCATCTGCACCGGCCACGAGGGAACATACTTGCCCGCCGCCAGCGCCGCCACCGCCAGCGGCAGCGTGCTGTTCTCGTTGGAGTCGATGACGATGAGCGGCCAGAAGAACGAGTTCCACGAGGCGACGAACGTGAAGACCGCCAGGGCCCCGATGGCGGGCCAGACGTTGGGCGTGACCACGTGCCAGAGGATCTCGAAGTCGGTCATGCCGTCGATGCGGGCGGCCTCGACCAGCGCGTCCGGGACGGTTCCGATCGCCTGGCGCATGTACAGCACGCCGAACCCGCTGGCCAGGAACGGCACCACCAGCCCCTGGAGCGTGTCGATGTACCCCAACCGCCCGGCGATGATGTACGCGAAAATGAAGAACACCTGCACCGGAAGCATCATGGTCGCCAGGGTCAGCCAGTACAGCGCCGCCCGCCCGCGGAAGCGGAGCTTGGCGAACGCGTACCCCGCCAGGGCGTTGTACACCCCCGCCAGGACCGTCGTGGCCCCCGCCACGACGAAGCTGTTGAAGTAGAACCGGCCCAGGCTGATCTGCTCCACCGCCTCGGCGTAGTTCCCCCAGCGCCAATGCTCCGGGATGAGCGTCACCGTAGCCCGCAGCGATTCCTCGTTCGTCTTGAGGCTCGTCGCCACCATCCACGCGAAGGGCAGCACCATCGTCGCCCCCAGCAGGTACACCGCCGCGTGCACGCCCAGCCGCAAGACCAGCGGCGGCGTGGAGGGGCCGGCCAGGGGGGGGCGGGCGGCGGTCACGCGTTGGCCTCCGCCGAACGCCGGCCCACCAGCCGCAGCTGCGCCCCCGTCACCAGCAGCGTCAGCAGGAAGATCACCACGCCGATCGCGCCCGCGTACCCCAGCCGCCCCTGCTTGAACTCGTTGTAGACGTACAGGTTGAGCACGTTGGTCGCGTCGGTGTCGGTCCGGGCCGTCATGACGTAGACGATATCGAACACCTGCAGCGCGCCGATCACGCCGGTGATGAGCAGGAACGCCGTCATCGGGGCCACCTGCGGCCACGTCACGTGCCGCACCACCGCCAGGCGCGACGCCCCGTCCACCTGAGCCGCTTCGTACAGCGATTCGTTGACGTTCGACAG
>JBGPGM010000263.1:0-4397 GCA_041483855.1 Phycisphaerae bacterium
ACCACGTCGTGCTGCTGCACCTGTCGCGCCAGTGCAACGACCCGGAACTGGTCGCCGACCTGCACGCCGGGGCGGGGTACAACGTGACGATCTCAAGCCAGTTCCGGCCGACTCGCTGGGTGCGCCTGACGCTGGGTGAGCGGGCGGCGCCCAGGGTGGTCGTCGCGCCGGGGCTGTTTGACTCCCTGGCCGGGCGCCCCGGCCGCCGCTGATCGGCCGCTCCGGCCTGAACGTGGGCGGCCGCGCAGGTAGGCTCTGAGCACATGGCCATTCCCGCCGCCATCCGATCCGACCCCCTGGCGGGGCCGGCGCCGCACTCGCGCCTCGGGCGCCAGGCGTGGCGGACGCTGCACCGGCTGCGCGAACTGCTGGGCATCCGCCGATCCTTCAAGGTCGGCGGCGTCTACTACAAGGAGACCAGCGCCGAACTGATCTGGCGAGCCCTGTCGGTGCGCGGCACCGGCCACAAGCAGCTGCGCGTCACGTTCCCAGACGGGTCCAAACTACTGATCCACTGCACCGCCGAACGGGTCTACGCCGACGCGATGGGTCCCGCCCTGCTGCCGCAGTACCAGCGTGCCGCCGCCCTGGTGCGCCCGGGGATGCGTGTGCTGGACATGGGCTGCGGCACCGGCTACACGGCCAGTTGGCTGGCCGGTCGCGTGGGGCCCTCCGGGGCGATCGTCGCCATCGACCCGGACCAGGAATCCATCACCTTCGCCCACAAGCGGTACATCCACCCCAACGTCGCCTTCGAGGTCGGGGCGATCGAGGCCCTCGCCGGTGAAACCAACGGCGCGTTCGACGCAGCGTGCTGCCTGACCATGCTGCGGGCCGGCGCGCCGGACCAGCCGCTGGTCAAGGAACTGGCGCGGGTCGTGGCCCCCGGCGGGTGGCTGCTCGTCGGGGCGCCGCTGCGCCCGAGCGCGGGCACGAGGACCGGGCCCGTCGGGCAGGGCCCGCAGTACGACCTGCCCGCGCTGACGGCGCTGCTGGAGTCATCGACCGGAGACGGGCCTCAGCCGGTGCCGCCGACGCTGGACGTCCTGAGCACGCCCGACGAGGACTTCCTGTGCGTCCTGGTCAGGAAGCCGGAGCCGTGAGTGCTCCCGTGACGCTGCCGGAGGCTGTGCCGATCGCCATCGTGATCCCGGCGTTTAACGCGGCGCGGACAATCGGTCGCGCCGTGCGGAGCGCACTCCAGCAACCGCACGTGTCACGCGTCCTCGTGGTGGACGATGGCTCCACCGATGAGACTGTCGGCCACGCGCAGACCGCCGGCGCCACGGTCCGGCGCCAGGTCAACGCCGGACCGGCTGCGGCCAGGAACGCCGGCATCGACCATGCCGGCGAGCTCCCGTCTCACGTGCTCTTCCTCGACGCCGACGATGAGTTGGCCCCCGGGGCGGCCGACGCGGTCGCGCAGACCCTGGCACGCTGGCCCCAGGCCGCGGCTGTGGTAGGCGGACACATACAGACCGGCCCCGGCACGCCGGGCCGCGTGCGCCGGCCTGATCCAGCGTGGATCCAACGCGGCGTGCTGCCCGACCGGGCGATGGTGCTGGGCGCCAACCACCTCTTCTGCGCCACGGGCCTGACACTGACACGTCGGGCGATCCAGGCGGGGCTCCGCTTCGACCCGGCCTTGCGATTCGCCGAGGACCGCGACATCCTCTACCGCGCCGGCGAAGTTGGACCGATCGCGATCGTCGATGCCCTGGTCGTCCGCAAGCACGACAGCCCCGGTCAGATGACCGCCAGCCCGGCGCAGGTGCGGCGCTGGCTGGCCGACCAACTGGTGATGGCTCGCAAGCACGGAGGCGCTGACGCAAGCGACGCCGCGCGGGAGCAGCTCCGCCACGCCTGCTCCTGGGTATTCAAGAACACCTGCCGCGTGCTGGCCCGTGCAGGCCAGCGCCTCACTCGCGATGAATGGGCCGCCGCGGCCGCCGCGTTCCGTGAACTCGGCTGGCCGGTTCCCCTCGGCGCCCGCAAGTGGCACTGCATCGGGTGGGTCCGCGGCTCGTTGAGACCCTGAGCGGGCTCCGCCTTAGCCCTCGCCGCGACTGGGGAACGGCACCCGACGGGCCAGGTCGTGGGCCCGGGCCAGCAGACCCGGCTCGTCGCGCCGGATGCACAGCCGGTTGTACCCGAACCACATCACCTGCTCGTAGCCGCGCTGCTCCAGGTACGCCCGGATGTCGTCCGACCGCCCCATGTGCCAGTCCTCGATGAGGATGACCCGCACGCGGAATCGCCCCAGGTCGAAGCCGTCGAGCAAGTCCAGCTCAGCCCCCTCCACGTCGATCACCGCGAAGTCGATCGGGCCGGAGTGTTCCGCCAGCAGGGCGTCCATGTATGTCAGGGGCACCTGCACCGTGTCCACCGTTGCCCAGCTCTTGTATTGGCTGGTGTACACGCCGGTCAGCGCCTTGTCGGACAGGTGCGCCATCTCCGGGTCGCCCTCGCCGCCCGCGATGACGTCCAGGCTCGCCGTGCCCGCCAATCCGCGGCGCGACAGGGCCGCGTGAACGACCCGCGAGTGAACGCGCACCGCCGCGCAGGCCTTGTACCGGTCCGGCAGCGGCTCGACGAGCAGGCCGGTCCACCCGGCAGCCTCGAAGGGGTACGTCACGCTGTCCGACTGCCCGTCATGGGCCCCCACTTCGATGTAGAACCCCTCCATCTTTCCCTCGAACAGGTCCCACAGCAGCATGTCCTCGCCGAACTGCGAGGGGAACTCCATCGGCAGGCGCGGCGCTCGCCCGGCGCGGGCTAGAGCGACCCCGGCCCGGTCCGCGTACACCATCCTGCGCAGACGCAGCAGGTCCATCTCCGCCCGCTCCAGCCGGCGCATCCGCAACCGCAGCCGCCGGTGCCGGCGTTCACCCACGATCGCCAGCGCGCCCAGCAGCGCCAGGATGGCAACGATCCAGAATGCGTCCATGCTTCCCGGCGCCCTCGACAGCCCCCGCCCGACACGAGCAGCGGGCACGCTACAACCCCCGATCCAGCCAGTCAAACAGCACGCCGACGCCCTTTATCCGCGCTCGGCCGGACGCCGCCGACGACGCCCATGCCGGACTTGACGCCTATCGTGAGCCCGATGGCCAAGCGTCAGCGCCAGGATCAAGGAGAGTCCCACCAGACCTTCCCTTCGACGAGCACCTCGGACCCGGTCGCGCTCCGTGCCGCGGCCATCGAGGTGGCACGGCTGCTGGACGACGACAAGTGCGATGACGTGCTGATCCTGGACGTGCAGGGGCTGAGCCAGGTCTCGGACTACCTGGTGATCGCCTCGGGCACGTCGGACCGTCAGATGCGGGGCGCGGCCGACGACACGGCGAAGCTGGCCGGGTCGCTGGGCTGGCCCGTATTTCGGCAGAACGCCGATGACCGGACCACCTGGGTGGTACTGGACTGCGTGGACTTGGTTGTGCACATCTTCGAGCCCAACAGCCGCGCCCACTACGACCTGGAGATGCTCTGGGGCGATGCGCCGAGAGTGGCGTGGGATCGCCCCGGGCGGGCCAAGTCGCGCGACCTGGCCGGCCTGGGCTCGGACGGCGACCGGGGCAGGCGGGGTGGGGGCTGAGCGTGAGCGCGCCGACTTGCCATACGGTGCGGGTGTCGCTTGGCGCACGCTCGTACGACGTGCTGATCGGGGCCGGGCTGCTTGGCTCGCTCGGTGAAAGGGTCGCGGGCGTGCTGGGGCCCAGCGGGCGCGGGGCTCGGGCCTTCGCGGTCGCGGATGCCGGCTTGCCGAACGCGACCGTCGCGCTGGTGGTCGGATCGCTCCAGGCGGCCGGGTACGCCGTCGGGTCGGTCCGCCTGGCACCGACCGAGCAGGACAAGTCGCTGAGCACGCTCCAGGCCGTCCTGGCCCAGGCCGCTCGCCACCGGCTGGAGCGCAACGAGCCGTTCATCGCCCTAGGGGGCGGGATCATCGGCGACTTGACGGGGTTCGCGGCGTCCGTGTACCGCCGCGGCGTGCCGGTCGTCCAATGCCCCACCACGCTGCTGGCCATGGTGGATGCCTCCGTCGGTGGCAAGACGGCCGTCAATCTGGCCCTGCCCGGGGACGCCGGCCTGACCAAGAACATGGTCGGGGCTTTCCATCAGCCGGCCCTCGTCGTCGCCGACGTTGTGACGCTCGCTTCCCTGCCCCAGCGCGAGTTCCGCTGCGGCCTGGCCGAGTGCGTCAAGCACGGCCTCATCGCCGCCGACTGGGACGATCCCGGCCTGCTCGGATGGTTGGAGCAGCACCTGGACGCGATCGTCGGCCGCGCCCCGGAGACGCTCTCAGAACTGGTCCGGCGGAATGTCGCCGTCAAGGCCGCGGTCGTTGCGGCGGACGAACGGGAGGAGGCCGCACCCGCCGCGAGGGGACGGGCCCA
>JBGPGM010000264.1:0-4379 GCA_041483855.1 Phycisphaerae bacterium
ATGATGTCGCCCGCCTCGTTGATCTCCTTGATGATCGCCTTGAGCCGCTCCTCGAACTGGCCGCGGTACTTGGTGCCGGCCACGACCAGCGAGAGATCGAGCGAGAAGATGCGCTTGCCGTGCAGAGCGTAGGGCACGTTGCCGGCGCGCCGGACCTCGTTCATGACGGCCTTGATGCGCTCCTCGAACTGGCCGCGGTACTTGGTGCCCGCGACCATCATGGCCAGGTCCAGCACGACCAGGCGGCGGTCGTGGAGGATGTCGGGGACCTCCCCGGCGACGATCTGCTGGGCCAGGCCCTCGACGATGGCGGTCTTGCCCACGCCCGCCTCGCCGAGCAGGACGGGGTTGTTCTTGGTGCGCCGGCAGAGGACCTGGACCAGGCGCTCGATCTCGGTGACGCGCCCGATGACAGGGTCCAGCTGCCCTTCGCGGGCCAGTTCGGTCAGGTCGCGCCCGAAAGAGTCCAGCGCGGGGGTCTTGCTCTTGCCGCCTTTGCCCGGGCGGGCCTCGCCGGACGGGCCGCCACCGGCCGTCTCGGCCCCTGCGCCGGCGGCCCCGCCGCCCCCCTCGTCGGACTCGTTGCCGGCCCCGAGCAGGTTGAGGACTTCCTCGCGGACCTCTTCGAGTTTGAGGCCCAGGTTCATGAGGACCTGGGCGGCGACACCGTCGTGCTCGCGCAGCAGGCCCAGGAGCAGGTGCTCCGTGCCGACGTAGTTGTGGTTCAGGTTGCGGGCTTCCTCGATGGCGTACTCGATGACCTTCTTGGCGCGCGGCGTCTGGGGCAGCTTGCCCATGGTCACCATGTCGGGTCCGGACTTGACCAGTTTCTCGACTTCGAGCCGCACCTTGCGTAGGTCCACGTCCAGGTTCTTGAGCACGTTGGCGCCGACGCCGGAGCCCTCCTTGACCAGGCCCAGGAGGATGTGCTCCGTCCCGATGTACTCGTGATTGAACCGCTGGGCTTCCTGGTTGGCCAGGGCCATGACTTTTCGGGCTCGGTCTGTGAAGCGTTCAAACATCGCTCACGCTCCTGGGCGGTCGCCCGTCCGCCGGTGCGGCCGGTTCCGCTCTTCGTGCGACACGTCGGGCAGGGCCGCCGGGTCGTGTTCATGGTGAGCCGGGGGGCGGACGGGATTCTTTCCCATTCCGCCCGCCGGCTCGGTCATTCAACTCTAGGCGAACCTTCCGGCGTGGCTCGCCGCCCGTGTCGCCGCACGGGCCCGGAATCAGCCCCCTATTTTGAGCACTCGCGCATCGCCCGGTGCACACAGGGGCCAGACCGTACCTATCGACTGCATTCGGCGTGCCATTGCCGGAATCGAGCGCGCCGGCGTGGGCAGGATCGGCGAGCGGGTCAGGGGTCGGTACGGGCGGGCCGATTCGCCCGCGGGAAGGGGAGTCCGGCGGGAGCCTGCCCGCGGCGCGGCGGGATCTGCCAAAACGGCAGCGCGGCGATTAGGGTGGGATGAGCGGTCGGGCGAGCCGGCCCTAGCGATCGCCAAGGAGCGAGGAATCGGCGACGATGTTGATCGGGATGTTCGCCTCGGCGACGGCGCCGGTGGCCTTGTCGCGGACGGTTACTTTCAGCGCATAGCGACCGATGGTGAGTGTCGCGGGCAGCTCAATGTACTGAGCGAGGTAATAGTCGTGGCGCTTGCGCCGGAAGGCGTCGCGCACCACCTGCTCGGGCTTGCGCCAGACGGGCAGACCGTCGGCGTCGTGGTAGAGGGTCAGCTCCTGGCCGAGTTCGACGACGGTGTCCCCGTCGTCGGCAGGGGCAGCGGCCCGTGCGCCCTTGGAGAGGGTAACGCCCGGGCGCTGCGAGAAGTTCTCCACCTCGACGTACACGATCGCCGGCTGGGACCGGCCCTGGAGGAAGGTGTTACTGGGGAAGGCGGTGTAGCTCCCGAAGCTCTCCACGCTGGAGCACAAGGCGACGACGGGCACGCCCAGGGACTGCGCGGCGGAGAGGCGGTGGGCCATGTCGGTCAGGACGCGGGCAATCTGGGCGGGGTCGTCCAGGGCCATCGATTCGGACCCCAGCTGGCCGAGCAGTTCGCGGATAGCGCGCAGCGTCTGGGCCTGAGCGGGGGGCAGGTCCTTGAGCAGCCGTTCCAGGTCGGGCTCGACGATCCCGGGCTGGATCAGTTCCAGGGCCATGAGGCGGGAGGCGGTCCGCATCGCGTCGCTGCCGCCTCCGGCGTTCTCGAGGATGAGGTCGGCTAGTCGCGTGACCAGGTCGCGCCGGCGCGTGCCGGTCGCATCGGCCGGGTTGGCGGCCGGCGCGGGGCGCGCCCGCGCCTGGTCGCCCGTGTCGGCGACCGTCGTCGTGCTGGGCATGGGCGGGGCATAGACGTCCGGCGCCAACGGCCGCACCGGTCGGTTCCCGGTCACGATCGACGTGTTGCGCAGGGGCGAAACGACCGGCGCGGCCGGGGCGCGCGTCGGCGCGGGGGCGGCGGCCAACCGCGGCGGCTCGACGGCCGGCGTGGGGCTGCCCGCCGCGCGCTGGTCGAAGAGACGCTCGAGGTCCGACGCGGCCTTGTCCAGGTCGGATTGGCGGTCCTGGGCGTTGTCCCGGGGGGAGTTTCCAGAGGCGGATCGGACCGGGCCGCCGGAGTCGGTGCGGGATGCGCCGCCCTTGTGCCCGGCGCAGGCGGCCAGCGACAGCGCGGCCAGCATGGCGCCCGGGAGCACCAGGCGCGCCCGCAGCGACCCGGGTCGGCGTTGATGAGGAAGGGATCGGCTTCTCACGGCAAAGGCCTCCTGCACAGGCCGGTAGAGAGTGCGTGCGTGCCCGCGCTCATCCTGGGGCGAGCCGGCGTGTCCGGCCGAGCGCAATGACTGCGCCCGCGCGACGCGGCCGGAGACCGTGGATGGTCATCGGCTTATCGGTGGAGGACGCTTGCGAATCGCAGCGTAAGGACCTCCAGGTTGCGCACGGGGTCGCCACCGCCCGACTTGAGCCGGGTGTCGGCCTCGACGGCCTCACGAAGGAGTCCGGCGGCCGCGTCGGCGGAGATGCGCCGGGCCCGGTCGAGGATGAGGTCCTTGGAATCGCCCCAGAGTCTGAGGCGGCCGACGAGGGCGAAAGGGTTCTCCCGTTGGGCCAGGCCGCGGGCGGCGCCGTGGAGCTTGCGGGCCAGGTCGATGAAGGACCAGTTGAGAGCGACGGGATCGTGCCGGGAGACCTCGATGGCCTCGCGGAGGTGGTGCAAGGCGACCGCGGGGTTGCCGCCGAGGAGGTGCTTCTGGATGGCCCAGAACTTGTCCTCGCGGGTCGCGCCGACCATCAGGCCGACCTGATCGGCGGTGATGGGGCTGCCCGGCGTGAGGAGGGCGAGCTTGGCCAGCTCGGTGTCGATGCGTCCAAGGTCGGGCCCGACGGTCTGGACTAGCAGAGCGGCCGCGTCGGGTGCCAGGGTCGTGCCGTGGCGCTCCCGGCAGCGGTTGCGTGCCCAGGCGACGGCCTCGTCGTCGCGGGGCGGTTCGCACGGGATGATGATGCCGACCTTTGGCACGCTCTTGCCAAGGTTGCCGAGCAGCAAGGTATCGGCGCGCAGGACGAGGGTTGCGCTGTCGCTGGGAGCCGCGGCGTAGGCCGCGAGGACCTCGCGGTTGTCCTTCTGGTGGTGGGCGCGCCGGCCCGGCCTGGCGGCCGGTGGGGGCGCCGCCCCGTCGTCGGGGGCCTTGAGGAAGGCGTCGGCGGCGTCCACAATGACCAGCTTGTGCTGCTGCATGAGGCCGCTCGAGCGGCACTCGTCCAGGACATCGGCGGCGGCGGCGGTGAGACCGTCAAAGCGGATGGTGTCGACCTGGCCGTGGGCCTGGACGAGGGCCTCGCGCAGTTCGCCCAGGCGCTCGTCCTGGACGAAACGGTCCTTGCCGTGGAGGATGACGATGCGGTGGGACGCGTCGGCGCGCTCGCCGGCTGCGGCAGCCTTCTTGCTCGGGGCCCGTGCCATGCAGGGCAAGGGTAGCCGCGGCGCTGTCAGGCCGTGGCGCCCGCCAAGGCCGGCTCGACGCGGAAGACGACGCGGTTCTTGCCCGCGCGTTTGGCGTGGTACTGGAGCCGGTCAGCGCCCCGCAGGAGGTCCTCGACCGTGACGGAGGCCGCGGTGGACGCGCAGACGCCGATGCTGAACGTGACCTCCCAGCCGCGCGAGTGCATGGCGTCGAGCAGGCGCGAATGGAGGCGCCAGATGAGGGCCTGCGCGGCCTGGGGGTCGGTGTCGGGCAGGAGGAAGACGAACTCGTCGCCGCCGACGCGGGCAACGGCGTCATTGGAGCGGAGGGCGGCGCGGGCGGTCTGGGCGATGGTGCGCAGGACCTCGTCGCCGGCCTCGTGCCCGAGGCGGTCATTGACGGCCTTGAAG
>JBGPGM010000265.1:0-4375 GCA_041483855.1 Phycisphaerae bacterium
GGCGCAACGAGCGACAGGCTGGCCCGAGCGGATGGCACGGCGCCCCCGGAGTGTACCACCGGGGCGCGCGGAGCCGCGATCGGCTGCGGGTTACGGGTTTGCACGGGAGCGTAGCCCGGGGGGGACGCGCTCCATGACGATGCCCGTGGCGGTCCCCGCCACCGCCGGCGTTCTCTCTACGGACAGCCCGCGAAGAACGCCGTCAGGAAGTCGAAGAAGTCCTGGCTGTTGGTCACGCCGTCGTGGTTGAAGTCGGCGCTGCCCGCGAAGAAGGCCGTCAGGAAGTCGAAGAAGTCCTGGGAGTTCAGCGCGCCGTCGTTGTTGAAGTCGGCGCGGCAGAGCGGCGGCGGGGGCGGCAACGAGTTGAGGTACAGGTGTGTGGCGAGATCGATCTCGACAGGGCTGTCGGTCGCAACGACGCCGTCCGCAAATGATGGGGCGCCCCGGAAGTTGTAGAGCAGGTGCGCCCAGTCATTGAAACCAGTGAGGGTGTCGCCGGGTGCGGCGCCGCCCGCGATGCGGTTGATGTCAAGAGGCGCGGTCGCGGGGGAGTTTGCGTTGCAGTTGTTGTCCCAATCTACGGGGCCGCTGAACGCCGCGTAGCGCAGGCAGGGTGCACTTGGCGGAGTAACGCACATCGTTCCGCTGTCGCAGTTTCTCGACCCGGCCGGGATGCTGTACGGAACGCGTACCAACGGTATGTTCCCCTGAATACCGATCACCTCGTTGAGCGAGTGCTCGTTGAGGCTTGGCAGTTGCGTGTCGGAATAGTTGGGAAAGTGATCTTCCCATTGGAGCGGGCCCACGATGGGGATCCACGGCCTGGGCAACTGCCACAAGTAGTTCATGGTGCTGAAGTAGTTGGGCTTGTAGTTGTAGCGGTCGGGGTTGCCGGGGTCATCCGCCTGGTCGCCGCCGTGCTGCAGACCGAGTGTGTGGCCGAGTTCGTGCATGAAAGTTCCCGCCTGCTCTTGGTCGGTCCCTCCGGGCGTTGGCCAGAGCCCGAGCGTTACCATGAAGTCGTTGCCGGGCCCTTCGGCCTTGCCGCTGGAAGAACCACCACTATGAGAATCTGCGAAGATGCAATAGCGGTAAGCCTTTGCCTTGGCTTCCCTTACCCTGGGCCAGTTGGCGGCGTCGGCACGCTCCGCGAGAGTTCCGAAATGGGCGGCCTTGTCCTGCTGGAACTCGACGAACGCGTTTGGGTACGGACGCAGCGGCAAGTTCTGTTCATCGAGCACGACGTGCAGCGCGATGCCCGGCAGGCCGCCCGGCGGCGCGGGCAAAGGGGCTAGATTGAACGCCGTAATGACGCGGTCTATCACAGCCTGGAACGGGGCGCGCCCGAGCATCGCATCGACCTCGATATAGATGTCCCTGCGGAGCGGGTTTGCCCCGGGCAGGAGGTAGCGTTGAGCGATGCCGGCTGCGTCGGTGTACGGGACCCCGTTGGTCTCCCAGTCATCCGGCAGTCCGTCGCCGTCGGTATCGACGAGGGTTTGCGTCCACAGCAGCGCCGCGGAGGTAAAGCCGTTGCTCCCATAGCCGACCACGTACGTATTAACCCCGTCGCTCCAGATGCCGTAGGCAATGGAGGAGGTGAATTCCGCCGGCAGGAACGTGTGCAGGTCCACCCACGAAGCGGCCGTGCCGCTCCACAGGCTGGCGTGAACATAGCTGGCGCCTGGATTGGCATAGCCCACTTGCTGGCCGCCGCTCACGCCGAAGGCACGCGAATTGGGCGACCCGGCGGGGGCCAGGTCCACCCACGAGGCGGCCGTGCCGCTCCACAGGCTGGCGTGGTCATAACCGCCCACGCCGGCATAGCCCACTTGCTGGCCGCCGCCAATGCCGAGGGCGAACGAGGGACCCGTGGCCCCCGCGGGGCTCAGGTCCACCCAGGAGGCGGCTGTGCCGCTCCACAGGCTGGCGTGACCGGTGCCGCCCACGTCGACCCAGCCCACCTGTCGGCCGCCCTCCACGCCGTGGGCCTCCGAGAAACCAATAGCCTCGGCGGGGGTCAGGTCCACCCACGAGGCGGCGGTGCCGCTCCACAGGGCGGCGCGATAAATGTTGTCCACAACGGCATATCCCACCTGCTGGCCGCCGCCCACGCCGAGGCAATACGAGTCAGGCACCCCGGCGGGGTTCAGGTCCACCCACGAGGCGGCGGTGCCGCTCCACAGGCTGGCGTGATCATTGCCGCCCACACGTGCATAGCCCGCCTGCTGGCCGCCGCCGATGCCGTCGGCCTGCGAGTAATTCGCCACGGCGGGGTGCAGGTCCACCCATGAGGCGGCCGTGCCACTCCACAGGCTGGCGTGATAGCCGGCATAGCCCACCTGCTGGCCGCCGTTCGCGCCTAAGGCCGACGAGGAACCCCCCGCCCCGGCGGGGTTGAGGTTGGTCACGGTCCACTGGGCGTGGGCCGTCGACGCCGCCGCGCACAGCACCGCCGCGCACACCGCCCGTCCGATCCTGGCCGTCAAGAGGGACGATCCGCTCCACGGCCACGGCCGCGACGCTCCGGATGCACACGTGAACATGTTGGCCCTTTCCGCCATGCCGACCGTGACGATCGGCCGCCGGCCCGGGTTCTGCGGGGCGCTGGGCGGTCCGGTCCGAGGCGGAAGGTGGAGTGAGTGTAGCGCGCGTGAGCGGCCACGCACGAGGTCTCGCGGTGGGGCGGCCCCCGACAGGGCCTGTCGGGCAGTGTGGCGCGCGCCGTCCGGCCACCTGCTGCGCACCCGCACGATCAACCCCATCGGCACCTGCGCCGCAAGTCGGCGGCCTCGGCCGCGAGTTGAACCGGTCAACAACCGGGCCCGGCGGACCGGGCGTGGCACCGCTCGCCGCGTCCCGGGGTGCTCTGCTCTGTCCGCCTCTGGCCCGGCGGCGGCCGGCGCTGGCGGAAACAGCCGGCGGCGTGGACGCCTGAAGGTTACAGGTTCCGAGGGGAACGTAACCGACAGGCCCGGCAGGGGCGGGCCCGTGGCCGCGATCGGCGGCCGAGGGAGCGGGGAACCGTCGCCATCACCGAACGCCTGGGCGCGACCAGCCCCCCTATGCCACGTCGGCGCAGAGGAGCGCCGCTTGCTCCAGCACCGTCTGCGTCGCCTTCTCCTGCTTGTCGGGCGGGTAGCCGTACTTCCGCAGGATGCGCTTCACCAGCACCCGGAGCTTGGCGCGCACCGATTCCTTGATCGTCCAGTCGATCGTGGTGTTGGCCCGGACTGACTCGACGAGCTCCTTGGCGATCTGCCGCAGTGTCGGCTCGCCCAACACCTTCACGGAGCTGTCGTTGACCTCCAGCGCGTCGTAGAACGCGACCTCGTCCTGCGACAGACCCATCGCCTCGCCGCGCTTGTCGGCCTCGCGCATCTCCTTGGCCAGCGCGATCAGTTCCTCGATGACTTGGGCCGCCTCGACGGCCCGGTTCTGGTACTTCCTGATGGCCTCCCCCAGCATTTCCGAGAACGACCGGGCCTGCACGAGGTTCTTCCGGCCGCGGACCTTGATCTCGCCCGCGAGCAGTTTGCGGAGCAACTCCACCGCCAGGTTCCGATGGGGCATCCCCTGTACCTCAGCGAGGAACTGGTCGGACAGGATGGAGATGTCTGGCTTGGCCAGGCCCGCGGCCGAGAAGATGTCGATGATCTGGTCCGATGCGACGGCGCGGCTCAGCAACTGGCGGATCGCGTGTTCGATCTCCTCGGGCGACCGCGTCTGCCCCTCCGTGGACTTCGTCAGCGCGGCCCGCACCGCCTGGAAGAAGCCCACGTCGTCGCGGATGCGCATCGCCTCCTCGTGGGGCACGGCGAGGGCGAACGCCGCGGAGAGTTCCTTCACAGCCAGCAGGAACTTGCCCTTGCCTTCCTTCGCCGCGAGCACGTGCTCCTGCGCCGCGGGCAGCACCGAGAGGCGCTGCTCCGGTCGGCCGGTTGTCCAGAGGGTCCAGTCGAAGCCCTCGAAGATCTCGCAACAGACCTCGTGCTTGGCGAGCATGAGCGCGACTGCCTCGTTTTGGTCGATCACGCCCTGGCCCTTGCCGCCACTCTCTATGTAGACGGACAGTGCCTTCTTCAGTTCATGGGCGAGGCCCAAATAGTCCACGACCAAGCCGCCCGGCTTGTCGCGGAAGACCCGGTTCACGCGGGCGATGGCCTGCATCAGCCCGTGCCCACGCATCGGCTTGTCCACGTACATCGTGTGCAGGCACGGCGCGTCGAAACCCGTGAGCCACATGTCGCGGACGATCACAATCGTGAAGCCGTTCTTCGCGTCCTTGAAACGCTTCGCCATGCCCTCCCGCTTGGCCTTGTTGCGGATGTGCTGTTGCCACTCGACGGGGTCGGACGCCGAGCCGGTCATCACC
>JBGPGM010000266.1:0-4365 GCA_041483855.1 Phycisphaerae bacterium
CGTCGGCCCATCGCCATCGCACGCCCTCCGTGACGCTCCCCCGCCGCCGCCATGTTGTACCATCATCACCCGGGGCCGGTGGCGCTTTTTTCAACGGGCTGCTAGAGCAGTCTCAGTCCGCATGTAGCATATATACGCAGTGTCTGAAGCAGTGAGCGGCATCGGAGGGGATGACGGTGTCGAGGACGGATTGCATCGCGTTACAGAGCGCATCGCGGTTGGCGGCGGGCGCGACACGCGAAGCCATGCCCGGTACGTGCGTGACTGCGCACGCTACCGGTCATCGCTGCCACTTGAGGGTGGCAATGGCCACGTCGAAGCGCTTTTTCGCCCTCGCGTCCTTCGCGAGCGGCTGATAGTCGGTCGGGGACGCGAAAGCCAGCGCGGTCCGGCTGATCGCCCACATCTTGGCGAAGCGGTAGAACTTCGGGTCGGCCCCGACGTGGGCGCCCCACGTGCGGGACAGCCATTCGGTCCAGTGGTACGTCGCTTCTTTCCCGTCGATCGTCGCAGTCAGCGTCGTGTGAGACATGTCGGGCCCCCACCCCTGGTCCGCCTGTTCCTCGAAGAACCCGGCCGATCTCAACTCTTCCAAGGTGTGCTTGAGCTGCTCGGGTGTGATCATGCCCGCTTGGAGGTCCTTGCCCGGTTTGTCGGGGTTGAGCGCAAAGATGATCAGGCCGTCGTCCCAGCCCGCGGCGACAAGCCCGGTCGGCTTGCCGCCGAATCCGTCATAGTGCACGTGAAACACGACCTGCGCCCCGCTCTTGGACGGGTCCGGCGGCCTTGGCGCGCCGGAGCCGGGTTGGCTCGGCGACCAACCGGCGGCGGCGACCGCGGCGCCCACCATCGCGACGACCGACCAAGTGTTCCACCGCAGAAACGTGCACCGGCGGCTGATCATGACTGCACCTCCTGAAGGTCATAGTTCTCTATCTGCGCCGACACGGGCGGGAGAGCCCGATGTCGGCGGCCTCATTCGACGTTGAGCGTCTTGAGGAACGCGTTGAGGTCGTTGACGAGTGAGTCGTGCTGCTGCTGGGCCTTGGCGCGGCGCTGGGCCAGGTCCTCCAGTTGCGTCTCTTGCTCGGTCAGTTTCGTCATGTAGCGCGTGTACAACTGGCTGGAATGGTCGATGCGCGTCATGTTCTCGCGGATGCGCGACTGGTCCTTGCCGATTTCGCCGGTCTGGCGGTCCAGGTCCTGGATGGTGCGCTCGGAGTCGTTGATCGCCGCCTGGCGCGAGGCGACATCGGTCACGGCCTTGACCACCGCCGGCGAGACCTTCCCGTCGTGGGCATACGCCAGGATCGTGGGCATGTCGATCGATGACACCGCCACGCGCTGGTGCTCGACCCGCTCCTGCTTGACGGCGAGCGTCGCGGCCTTGGCCGCGGGGACCGCGACCTCGAAGCGGTAGAGGGTCTGCGTCTCCTCGGCGGGCTTGGCGGGCTCGACGAGTTTCCACCCCTCCTGCTTGGCCTGCTCGATGACGATGGTGCGGGGGCGCTTGGCGTCCTTGTTGTCGAAGGCGTAGGTCGAGGTTGTCGTGCTCTTGGCCGTCTGCTCGAAGAGGCCATCGACGATCTTCAGCCGCGTCACGGCGTTCTGCGAATCCAGCTTGGTGAGCGTGTGGACGTCCAGGTCCACGGAGTACGCCAGCAGCCTCTTGTCGCCGGTGGAGATGTGCCCGATCTGGGCGTCGCCGGCGTAGGCGGGGCCGTCGAAGACGGCCAGCGGGCCGGGGAGCAGTTGGAGGTTGGTGTTGTTCGTCAGTTCGACGCCGCGCATCGGGTGCTCGCCGCCGTCGGCGGGGTTGAAGATGCTGACGCGCCGGCCCGCGATAGGGGCGGCGAGGATGGGGATCATCGCCGAGCGCTGGCGTTCGATGGTGACAGGGGCTTCGAGTTGGTACTGGAAGACCTCGCCGACTTCAGCGCCCTGGGCCTGGGGGCCCGCCGCGTTGGCGAGCAGCGCGTGCATGTCGATCTGCGGGATGTCCCCGTATTTCCTCTGATCGTCGCGGAAGGGGCTGCGGCCGCCGCCGCCGCCCGACGGTACCCCGCGTCGGCCAGCCTCGTCCATTGCGCGCGGTTCGTAGGCTCCCTGCTTCGACAGTGCGCCAGGTGATGACGAGTCCGCGCCCGTTACGCCCAAGTCCTGGAGCATCGCAATGTGCCCGAACTCCTCCATCCCCGCCTGGTACGCACGCGGAGCGACGCCGGGCACCGTGGGCACGGGGATCTGCGGCCTGTAAACAAAGAGCGGCTCGTACAGGTCCATCTGGAAGGACACCGGCCGGCCCGAGACCAGCGAGAGGCGCACATCGTTCCAGTCGTTGTCCGTCGTGTTCTCGACAATCGCCCAGCCCTGGATCGTCAACGAGGAATTGGCGTCCTTCGGTTTGCCGGCGGCGTCCGTGTCCGGCAGGATCAGCCGGTACGACGTCTTCCACACCGGCATCTCGTGGATGTAGGCGACCGTCACGGGCAATGCCGCGGCCGAGGGGCCGGAGAACCTCAGGTTCACCGTCTTGGACCGGTCGGCGCGGTACTCGGCCAACGCGGCCAGGGCCTTGGTCAACTCGTCGGCCAGCGACTTGTCGAGGATGTCGAACGACGAAATGTCGGTGATCGCGATCGACCGCATCCCCGTCGGCGTCACGAGGTTCAGGTGCGGCGCCATGAACGCAGGCCGGTCCTTCACCGGCGCCACCGCGCGCTGCTCGACGCCCAGGATCGTCCCCGTCACCTGGTCCCCCGCGGCCAGCACCTTGATCGGCGCCCCGCGTAGCCGGTCGAGCAGATCGGGGATCGATGGGTTGTCCGCGATATTGACGCCGAAGGAGGCGAGCCGGCGCTCCAGCGGCTCCTTGGAGCCGTACGAGATCGCGTCCAGCCGGCCCTTGGCCGGGTCGAGCAGCACGACCATCGACTTGAGGATGTCGTTGATCTGGTCGGTGTGGAACCGCAGCGACACCTCGGTGTCGGCGCTGACCAGGCCCGATCGCTCGAAGTATCCCACGCCCGAGCGGTAGAGCGTGATCGTGCGGATCGGTAGCAAGTCCGGGGTAGCGGCGAGGGCCGCGGCCGCCGTCGCGCCGGCGGGAGGCTGGGGCGCGGCCGCGTCAGCGCTGACAGCCCCCGCCCTTGAGAGGGCAAGACCCGCGATGAGCACGAGGACGAGAAGGGAAGACCGGGTCACGAGTGATGCGGTGCGGTTCATGGGTATGGCTCCGGTGGTGGATGGGGACAGGGGCGTCGGGTCGCGTCGCCGAGGCGCTGGGTGCGCGGGTGCGCCAAGATAGCGCGGTTCGAGAGCGAAAAACGTGGGCGCGCGGCCACCCAGAGCAATGGCCGGCCGAGGGCCGGCGTCTCCGGCCCCCGCCCTCCTCCCTCTACGCAGAAACAGCGAGCGGCTACGCCCCCAGGGACTTCATCGCCCGGTCGGCGTCGCTCACGCCCAGTACCAGCGTGGACCCTTCGCCGCGCGGCGTGGACCCGTAAACGTAGTTGACGTTCACGCCCGCCCTGGCCAGGCGCGAGGTGATGCGTTCGAGTTCCCCGGGCCGGTCCGCCGCCTCGACCGTGACGACCAACTGGGCGCAGACGGTGTAGCGGGCCTTGTGCAGCACGGCACGGGCCTTGGCGCTGGGCGTGGCGATCATGCGCACCCAGCCGCAATCGGTGTTGTCGGAGACGGAGATGGCCTCGATGTTGACCTTGGACCGGCGCAGCAGCCCGCACAGGCGGGCCAGAGTGCCGGCGGTGTTGTCAAGGGCGATCGAGAACTGGACGGCCTTGGGCATGGGTGGCTCCTCCGGAAGTGCAGCCGATACCGGCGAGCACGCCGCATCGGGTGGAAACCATTGCACCCGTGGACGGCGCCGGCGTCAAGCGCACTGCCTGTCGGGAGCAGCCCGACGCGGCGCATGGTACACGGCGACCCGCGTTCGTAGATTGCTCGCATACGCCGCTGGGGCGGCCGGGAGCGGGTCGCTTGCCCTGGGTAAAACCCAAGCGCGGCTCGTCCCCGCGGCCATTGTGGAAGGAAAGCCTCGCGCCGGCGGTTGACCCTACTAGGATGATTTAGCGTACCAACTGTCAGGGATGAGCGCCCTTGTGCGGTATCGAAAGGGGGGGCTGGACGCGGAGGCGTTATGAAGGTCGCGAAACGGTCGGTTGCAAGGATGGTGGCCGCGGGGGCGATGGGTCTGCCGTGCGCGGCGGGGTGTGCACAGCAGGCGGCGGGGTTGCCGCCGCCCGTGGTGGGGGGTGCCGAGCCCAATCCACCCAGTCTGGTGACTCCAACCCTCGTGCCGCCGCCTGTTGCCGGCTCCTCGGATCGGCTCGGCGCGCTGGTGCA
>JBGPGM010000267.1:0-4362 GCA_041483855.1 Phycisphaerae bacterium
GGACAGCTCCTGCTCGAGCGTCGCCTGCGTGCCCGCGTTGATCGGGGCAAACGGCGCTGGGACAGCCAACCGGGCCACGGCGCGGGCGGCAGACGGCTCGGAGGACGCCGGCGTCGCGCCCCGCCGGTTGCAGACGGGCATCGTGACGGGCTGATCCGGCGGGCTTGACGCGACGCCCGACGGCGTCGCCAGGGGTTTGCCGCCGACGGCTGCCCGGCCCGCGTTTCGCCTGTACGCCTCGGCGACAGCGCTGCGTGTGTGGGCAGCCGCGCCGATGGCGTCCGGTCTGCCGCCTCTTTCGGCACTTGCCCCGGCGGCAGGCGTGACGGAGTCGGCCGGGGCCGCACCCTGCAAGCGCCGCGCCCGCGCGGGGGACGTACCCTGGTTCGACGCGATCACCTCAACACATGGCTTGGCCCCAATCCCCAGCCACCCGCCGGACCTGACGATACGAGTGTGCAGGATGACCGCGGACTTGCCGAGGTCCGTCTTGACCGCGGCCAGTGCGTCGGCCATCGTCTTGGCGCGGAATGTCTTGAGTTTCATGGTCGCCGTCCCTGGCTAGAGAAGAGCACGCGTCCTGCGTGCCACGGGGTGAAGCGCGAGCATTGTGCAGACCGGGCGGTCCCTCGTCAAGCGTTCATGTCGGAATGTGGGTGGACGATTAGGAAACAACCGGACACGGGGAGAAGAAGACCTGTGGACTACGCGGCCGAGGCCTCGCTCGACGGCGGCGGCAAGACCAGGGCCAGCGACTCGACCTCCACGTCGGCGACCGCCTCGTTGTAGCCCAGCACGGCCACCGCGGGCAGGTGTGGGGCCAACAGCTGCCGAACCACCGCCCGCACCTGAGGGGAGGCCAGCACGACGGGCTGGTGCCCCGCGGCGGTGACCTGCTGCAGCGCCCGCAGGATCTGCGAGCAGATGCGCCCGGCCACGTGGGCGGGCATGGTGACGGCGGTGCCACTGGCGGAGCGGTCGATGTAGCCGTTGATGAGGTCCTCCAGCGCGGGGTCGAGGGTGACGCAGACGATGCGGTCCTTGCCCCTGGCCCCCCCGCTCGCCCCCGCACCCCCCCCGGCTCCGCCGCTGCCGGGCGTCGGCGAGCCCGACTCGGCCGGCGTCGCGTACATCTGGCAGATCGATCGGCGCAGCGAGTTGCGAACGTACTCCGTCAGCACGTCCAGGTCCTTGGTGCGCGGCCCCCACTCGGCGAGTGTCTCCAGGATCGTCTCCAGGTTGCGGATCGGCACGCGCTCGCGCAGCAAGTTCTGTAGCACGCGCTGCAGGTCGCCGGGCTTGACGAGGCTCGGGATGACCTCCTCGACGAGCTTGGGGGCCTTCTCCTTCAACTGCGCGATGAGGCTGTTCACCTCCTCGCGGGTGAGCAGTTCGTCGGCGTGCTGCTTGACGACCTCCGTCAGGTGCGTCGCCAGCACGCTCGACGGATCGACCACCGTGTAGTTCATCGTCTCGGCGCGGGTCTTGAGCGCCGGCTCGATCCACCACGCGTCCAGGCCGAACGCCGGCTCCTTGGTCTTGACCCCCTCGATCGCGCCCGTAGCGATCCCCGAGTCCATCGCCAGGAGTCTTCCCGGCGCCGTCTGCCCGCGCGCGACCACGCACCCCTTGATCTTGAACCGGTACTCGTCCGGCGGCAGTTGCATGTTGTCGCGGATACGGACCGGCGGCAGGATGAAACCCATCTCGGCGGCCAGCTGCCGGCGGATCGCCGAAATGCGCTCCAGCAGGTCGCCCCCTTGGTTCGTGTCCACCAGCGACACCAGGCCGTAGCCGACCTCCAGTTCCAGGGTGTCCAGCCTCAACAGGGCCTCGGCGGGAGGGGCGTCCGGCCTGGCCTTCTTGGCGGCCGCGGACTTGGTCTCTTCCGCCCGCCGCTTGAGCCCCTGCGTCCGGTTGAGGCCGAAGGCCAGCGCCCCCAGACCCGCCGCGGCCCCCAGCAACGGCAGCGTGGGCAGTGGCGTGAACGACAGAATGAACAGAAAGACCGACGTGATGGCCAGCCCGACAGGCTGACTGACCAGTTGCCCGGTCAGTTCGTTGCCCAGTTGCTGCTTGGAGCCCGACCGCGTGACGATCAGCGCCGAAGCAATGGCGATGATGAACGACGGGATCTGGGCCGTCAGGCCGTCGCCGATGGTCAGCGTGGTGAAGACCTTGGCGGTCTTGGCCACGGGCCAGCCCTTGTCCAGGGTCCCGATGGCGAAGCCGCCGACGATGTTGATGACGGTGATGATGACGCCGGCGACGGCGTCGCCGCGCACGAACTTGCTGGCGCCGTCCATGGCGCCGAAGAAGTCGGCCTCTTGGCTGATGCGTTCGCGCCGGCGCCTCGCCTCGGCCTCGTCGATCATCCCCGCGTTCAGGTCCGCGTCGATGGCCATCTGCTTGCCGGGCATGGCGTCCAACGTGAACCGCGCGGCCACCTCGGAGATGCGTCCGGCGCCCTTGGTGATCACCACGAACTGAACAATGACCAGGATCAGGAAGATGACGACGCCGACGACCAGCGACTGGCCGGCGACGAAGTGGCCGAAGGCGCTGATGACCTGTCCGGCGACGCCCAAGGCCTCGTCGGGGGTCGAGGCGTTGGCGCTGAGGATCAGGCGCGTGGAGGCGATGTTCAGGACCAGGCGGAACAGGGTCGTGGCCAGCAGCAGAGAGGGGAAAACCGAGAAGTCCAGCGGATGGTTCATGTAGATCGTGGTCAGCAGGATGACCACCGCCAGGCTGATGTTCGTGCAGATCAGCACGTCCATCAGCCAGGGCGTCATCGGGACGATCAACACCGCCAGCATCGACACGAATCCGATCGGCACAATGATGCCCCGGTGCTCGCGCAGCTTGTCCAGCCAGGCGGGGAGGATGCCCCTGGACGCGCCGGCCGGGATGAGGGGCGATGTGGCCATGGAGAGGGATCAAGGCATCAAGGGATCAGGGCAACTCGAAACGAGGGCCAAGGGGACAGATCGATCGACGAACGCTTTCATCCCGCCGCCCTCCCTTCCAGGCGGTACACGTACGCCAGCACCTCGGCGACGGCCTGGTAGAACTGCGGCGAGATGGTCTTGCCCACCTCCACCCCCGAATACAACGCCCGGGCCAGCGCCGGCTTCTCGACGATCGGCACGCCCGAGTACGCGGCGATCTCGCGCATCCGGAACGCCATGTAGTCCGCCCCCTTGGCGATCACCTTCGGCGCCGGCATCGCGCCCGCGTCGTACTTGAGCGCCACGGCGAAGTGCGTCGGGTTGGTCACCACCACGTCGGCGGTGGGCACCGATTGGCGCATCCGCTGGAGGATCATCTGCCGGCCCATTCGGAGCCGGCGCGCCTTGGTGTCCACGTCGCCCTCCATGCTCCGGCGCTCGTCCTTGACCTCCTGGCGCGTCATCCGCAGGTCCCTGGTGTGCTGCCAGCGCTGGTAGAGCAGGTCCGCGGCCCCGATGATCAGCAGCAGCGCCAGCATCCACAGGACCAGGTCCAGCACGATCCGCCCGGTGACCGCGAAGGCGCTGAGCACCGGCAGCGCCGAGAGCGACGCCACCTGCGAGAACCGCGACACGATGAACAGCACCGCCACCACGCCGATGACGACCAGCTTGACGCACGACACCACCGTCTTGACCAGGCTGCGCGTGTTGAACAGCCGGCCCAGGCCCGAGATCGGGTTCAGCCGCGACACGTTGGGCATGAGCGGCTCGAACGTGATGACCCAGCCGACCTGCAGGAGCTGCGTCGTCGCCACGATCAGGAACATCAGCCCCAGGAAGGGCGCCAGGATCGTGCCGGCCCGCCGGGCGGTCCACCCCAGCGTCGGCGCCACCGATGCCACCGAGTGCAGCGGGCCCAGCGTGCCGTGGTCCAGCAGGATCCGCAGCATCGCGCCCAGCCCCGAGACCAAGTCCGAGCCGAACAGCAGCAGGAGAACCAGCGCCCCGATCAGGTCCACCGCGGCCGAGAAGTCCACGCTCCTGGCAACCTGCCCCCGGGACCGCGCCTCGCCGAGGCGGCGGCTGGTGGGTTGTTCCGTGCGTTCTCCGAGTTCTTCGGCCATTGGGGCGGCTCTCTCGGGACGGGGTCGGGCAGGGGGGACGGTCGGGCGGCGGGACCGGCGGACGCAGGCTTACAACGACGATGACCAATCCAGGATCCGGCGGCAGACAGCGGAGATCTCCTCCGTCGCCGCGTGCTCGATCGCGAATATCGCCACCGTCAGGGTGAGCAGCCCGGCGAGGACCTTGACGCCGAAGCCGATGCTCATGATGTTCACCTGCGGCATGGTCTTCATGATCAGCGCCGAGGCGACGGTCTCCAGGAAAATAATGCATAGGACGGGCA
>JBGPGM010000268.1:0-4360 GCA_041483855.1 Phycisphaerae bacterium
CGAGCAGCGCCTGGATCACGCCGCTGAGGGGTGACGCCCAGGCCATGCCCAGGAGCACCACCGGGGCGCCCAGGGCCGTACCGATGAGGGCCCGGCGCCGCCAGCGCGTCGCTTCATCGTCTCCCGCCTGGACATGGGCGCTGTGGTCGTGGGGAGGGGGAGAGGTGGCGGCATGGTCGTGCGCGGCGTGCGGGCTGTGGGCGTATCCGGTGGCCGGGCCGGACACAGGCGGCGGCGCGGCCTGCTCGGGCGCGACTGCGTACCCGGCGCGGGCGACCGCCTGCTTAATCTGCTCGATGCCGATGGCGTCCGGATCAAAGGACACCTGGGCCTCTTCCGTGGCCAGATTCACCGAAGCCTCCTGCACGCCGGGCGCTCGGCGCAGCGCCTTCTCCAGGTGCGCCACGCACGAGCCGCAGTGCATGCCGCGGATGTGCAGGATGACCGACGACATGCTGGATCCTATTGGTTCGCCGCTCCGCCCGGGCTCGGTCCACGGCCGTTTCACGGCGAGACCCGCGAGCCGAGTTTTCAGCGGTTGTTCCCGCCGATCAGCCCCGAGCGCAGCAGGTAGTACAGCAGCGTCGCGACCGCCGCGATCGTCGCCGCAAGGTACGTCAACGCTGCGGCGTTGAGCACGCGGTTCATCATCGCGGCCTCGGTCCCGGCGGCGACGATGCCCGACGACTGGAGCAGGTCCTTGGCCCGTCGCGAGGCGTCGTACTCCACCGGCAGGTTGATCAGTTGGAACAGCACGACGAACGAGAAGAGCGCGATCCCCGCCAGCAGCAGCCACCGGCCCGGCCCCAACGCGGCCGCGCCGCCGATGATCGAGCCGATGACGATCAAGAGGAAGGACAGGTTGGACCCGATGGCCGCCAGCGGCACGATGCCGTTCCGCAGCGCCAGGGGCGCATATCCGCCGGCGTCCTGAAGGGCGTGGCCGGCTTCGTGCGCGGCGATCCCAAGAGCGGCCACGGACCGACCGGAATAGACGTCGGGGCTGAGGCGCAGCACCTTGGCGCGCGGGTCGTAGTGGTCGGAGAGCATCCCGCCGTCGCTGGGCTGGATCTCGACGTTTCGGATCCCGTGCGCTTGCAGGATCATCTGCGCGGCCTCGGCGCCGGAGATGCCACTGGCGGCGGGCATCCGCGAGGCCGCGGCGTAGGCCGCGTGGACGCGCTGCTGTGCCCAGAGGGCCAGGAGCAGGGGCGGGATCATGAAGGCCAGATACAGGAGCATGGAGGTCTCTCCTTGTCTGCGTTCATTACGGTTTTCGCGGGTCGAAGTTCGACTGTTTGGCCAGTTGCTCGTAGAGGGCGCGAGCCTCCGGGGTTACTTCCTTGGGGACGACGATCTTGAGTTCCGCGTACAGGTCGCCGTGCTCGCCGCGCCGCTGAGGAAGCCCCTTGCCGCGCAGGCGCAGCCGCTGGCCGCTCTGGGAGCCGGGCGGGATCGACACGAGCACCTCGCCGTCGAGCGTGGCAACGGGCACCTTGGCCCCCAGCGCGGCCTCCCAGGGCACGATCGGCAGCGTCGTGATCAGGTCGTGGCCGTCCAGACGGAAGCGCGGGTCCAGCGCGATGGAGATGTGCAGCAGCAGGTCCCCCGCGGCCCCGTTGTCGCTGCCGCGCCCACCCTGGCCCTTGAGCCGGATCGTCGAGCCGTCGGTGGTTCCGGGGGGGATCTTGACGTCGTAGGTCCGCGTGGCGTGCACCTGGTCACCGTCCGGGCCGACCTCGATGGTGTCCAGCGAGATGCGGCGCGTGGCGCCGTGGTAGGCGTCGGTGAGCGAGATGGTCAGGCTGGCCTCCTGGGTCTGGCCGCGCCGCGTGCGCGGCTTGGCCGACGGTCGTCCCGCGGAGAAAGGGGACCGGCCGGAGCCGAAGAGCGACTCGAAGAAGTCGCTGAATCCGCCGGCGCCGTCGCCGCCGAGGTCGCCGAAGTCGAAGTCCGCTTGCCGCCGCTGCCCGCCCGTCGGCTGCCAGCCCGGCGGAGGCCGGAAGTCCTGGCCGGCCTTGTAGTCGGCCCCGAGCTGGTCGTAGCGGCGGCGCCGGTCGGGGTCCTTGAGGACCTCGTAGGCCTCGCCGATCTGGCGGAACCGGTCTTCCGCCCCCGGGGACTTGTTGACGTCGGGGTGGTACTGGCGCGCCAGCTTGCGGTAGGCGCGCTGGATCTCGTCCTGCGACGCATCGCGCGCGACGCCCAGGCTCGCGTAATAGTCCTGAAACTTCACGCTCATCGGGCGAATGGTAGGGTCCCACACGCATGCCATGGGCGCGGCGCGCTCGGGCCGTGGATGCGGCGGCACGGCGCGAGCGCCGGGCTGACGATCCGGCCGACCGGCGGGGTGGCGGTTGCCAGTTTGACAGGCACGCGGGGCCGGCGGCGCGGCGCGGACGGCGCGCCGCTGGCACGGGCTTTGAAGCCGACCCGCACCGTGGAGGCCGGAGTGGCCGGAACGGGGCGGCGAGAGCGATGGGGAAGGGGTAAGTGGTTTGGGGACCTGCTGCTGGCAAGCGTTCATTGAAAGGAGATCGACTATGCAAGCGCAACGGATCGATGCGTTGTTTCCGACGGTCGGCAACGCGGGCACGGGCCTGGCGGACGACATGGACAGGCTCTTGGACACGGTGATGGGTGGCTTGACCGGCTGGTCCGGGCTCGTTGCCAACAGGCCGCGAGTCTTCCCGCCCATCAACGCCTGGGAGGATGACGGCGCGGTGTACATCGAGGCCGAGTTGCCCGGTCTGAAGACGGAAGACCTGGAGATCACGCTCATCGGCAATGAACTGACGATCAGCGGGCAGCGCCCGAGCGGCGTCGCGGGCGGCACGGGGGAAGTCGTTGAGCACCGGCGTGAGCGCGCCACGGGACGCTTCAGCCGAGTTGTGCGCCTGGGCCCCGGTGTTGACCCGGACCGCGTCAGCGCGGCCCTGGAGAACGGCGTGCTCACGATCACCCTGCCCAAGACCGAAGCGGCCAAGCCCCGCAAGATCGCGGTGCAGGCCCGGTGAGCCGTGGAGCCGGACCGGGGGGGGTGCAACCGAACAGACCGGGCCCCTTGGGCCACACAAGGAGACGACACCATGGACAACGAGATGACAACCACTTCCGGCGGCTGCGGCGCGGTTGCGCCGGCGGCGGAGGTGACCAAGAGCGCGGCAAGTTTCCGGGCGAACCTGGACGTCCTGGAAACGGACGATGAGTTTCTCGTGCTGGCCGATGTGCCCGGCAGCACCAGCGACCAGATCGACATCAACTTCGAGGACGGCACGCTGAGCGTGTGCGCGGGGGTCAAGGCCCGTCGCGCCACCGGATTCAAGCGGCTGATCCAGGAGTACGGCGTGGGCGAGTTCGTGCGGAGCCTGCGCCTGGGCGAGGGGATCGACAGCGCGAAGATCTCGGCGGAACTCAAGGACGGCGTACTGACGCTGCGGCTGCCCAAGGCCGAGACGGCCAAGCCGCGCACGATCAAGGTGCAGATGGCAAGTTGAGGTGCGGGGCGCACCCCGGGGTTGGTTCCCGCGGTGCGTCCTGCCATGGAAACGGCGGGCGGGTCCAAAACCGGCGCGGCCGGTTGAGCGTTTCGTCTCCGCGCTCCCCTCGCCATGGCGGTGATCGTGGGGCACACTGGAGTTCGGACCAGCGGCCCCGTGTTGGCCCCGGGGTGGAGGCTGGCGGATCCGGCCAAGGGGAATCCCGGGGATTGGGCGTACCATCTTGACAGCAACCGCCGATTCCGTCATAGCGTACAGTTCGTCAATCGTTGGCGGGAATCGCCTTGGGTTATGGGACCCAGTCACCCGCCGGCCATATCATCTCGCACAACTCAGGAACTCCATCATGCTGCTGCCCACGATCCGGCGCGCTTTGAACCTGCTTTGCACACCCCTGGCACGCCGGCCCGACGTGCTGGGGCCGGCTCTGGTCGTGGCGGCTTGCGGGCTCGCCGCGGCCTCCCCCACGACCCCACCGGCCGCTACGAGCAGCATGGTCGAGCAGGTGCGGTTGCTGCCCAGCGCGCTGGAGGCGGCCTTGGACGCGTACACGGCTGGGGACCCGGACCCGTGCGCGCACCGCCATGCGCTGATGCACCGGCTGGCCGCGTCGCCCCTGTGCTACGACGCGAACATGACCAAGGAACAGTGGACCGAGGCGCTGAACCGGTTTGAACTGCTCCCTCCGGCGATGTTCGCCGAACCGGGCGGCCCGCGGTTCTTCACAGACACCCCGGTCTGGTTCGGCGCGGGCGGGCAGGGCTCCTCCGGGCGTGCGCAGTCCGCCAGCCTCACCTACTCGTTTCCCGCCGACGGGGTGACCTGGGGCGACTCCAGCATCGGGTTCCCGGTGGGCCCGA
>JBGPGM010000269.1:0-4359 GCA_041483855.1 Phycisphaerae bacterium
CTCCAGCCCGGCGCTGGCGCTGTCGCCGCGCAGCCCGGTGCCGCGCCAGCGGCTGAAATAGGTCGGGTCCGGCCAGTCCAGGGGCACCGGCGCAGGCCAACCGTGGCCCGACACGTTGTACTCATCGAGATCGCGATCTGGGAGTGACCAGATGGCGCACGCCCACGCCACGGCCACACTGAGTGCCGCCCCGATCACCAGGAACGCGGCGGTCTTCGTGATTATCCGCCGTCGGTTCATGCTCTCTCCGGCGCTCAGACCCACTCGCTGACGCTCGGGGCTCGTTTCCTTGGGCGCCACTGCTCCGTCACTTTGCCGCTCCGCCCTCCCCCGTCACGCCTCCGAGAAGTCGTACCTCGCCGCGTAGGCCCCGCTGGCCTGCTTGGCGATCTGGCGGAGCAGGTCGTTGACGAGCGTGCTGGCGCCGAAGCGGAACCATTGCGGCGTGAGCCAACGGTCGCCGAGTGTCTCCTTGACCATGACCAGGTAGTGCAGCGCCTCCTTGGCCGCGCGGATGCCGCCGGCGGGCTTCATGCCGACCATGTGGCCGGTGGCCAGGTAGTGGTCGCGGATGGCTTCGAGCATGACCAGGGTCACCGGCATGGTCGCCGCGGGCTGGACCTTGCCGGTGCTGGTCTTGATGAACCCGCTGTGGCATTCGCCGGAGGGGTCGGCCATGGCCGCGATGGCCAGGTCGCTGGCGCGCCGGACGTTGTCGTAGGTGTCGAGTTCTCCGGTCTCGAGGATGACCTTCAGGCGGGCGCCGCCGGCGATGCAGACGGCCTGGACTTCGCGGATCTCCTGGGCGACCTCGTCGTAGCGCCCGGCCAGGAACGCGCCGCGGTTGATGACCATGTCGATCTCGTCGGCACCGTCGCGGAGGGCGGCCGCGGCGTCGGCGAGGCGCACGCTCAGCGGGTACTGGCCGCTGGGGAAGCCGGTGGCGACGGAGGCGACCTTGACACCCGGGGCGCCGGCCGCGGCGAGTTCGTCCTTGGCGAGTTTGACGAAGGTGGGGTAGATGCAGACGGCGGCGACGTGGGGCAGGGCCCCGTTGTCGGTCCCGCTGGCTTCCGATTTGCCGCTTGCCTGCCACTTGTCCCCCGGCCGCGCGGCCTTGCGGCAAAGGGCGCGCACCTTCTCGGGCGAGTCCTTGCCCTCCAGCGTCGTCAGGTCCACCATCGAGAGGGCGAGCTTGAGCCCGGCCATCTTGGCCGATGTCTTGATCGATCGAGTCTTGAACGACGCGGCCCGGGCCTCGGCCATCACGCGATCGACGGTCCGCGGGATCATGGACGGATTGTAAGGGCCGGGCGCGGCCTGGCACGTGCCGATCGCGACGACGGGGGACGCTACCTCGCCCCCGGCTGCGCATCGGGCCCCTGGAGGGGCTTGGGGCCCGTGCCGTAGGGGGGTGCATCGACGAATCTGGCGGTCTTGATCATCGGCGGGTCGATGGGCCGGTCCTTGTCGCCGACCGGCACGGCCGCGATCGCCTGGATTGCCTCCGCGCCGCGCACGGTCTGGCCGAAGGAGGTGTACTTGCCGTCGAGGGGGGCGGTGCCGTCGCGGCTGAGGCAGATGAAGATCTGCGAGCCGTTGGAGTTCGGATCGCCGGTGCGGGCCATAGAGAGGATGCCGAAGGCGTGCGGCAGAGTGCTGGGCTCCAGGTCGATCAGGTACCCCGGCCCGCCGCGCCCCGTGCCGGTCGGGTCGCCGACCTGGATGACGAACGGGCTGCCGGATGGGTTGGCGGCGACGACGCGGTGGAAGATGACGTCGGTGTAGAAGCCGCCGTCGACGAGTTCGCGGAAGTTCCAGACGGTGTTGGGGGCCACGTCAGGGCGGAGGGCGACCTCGATGGGCCCCTTGGACGTTTCGAGCACGATGTTCTTGTCCACGTAGGCGCGGATGCCCGAGTACGTCTTGTCCCGCTGCTGTTCGCTGGGGAACTGGGGGTTGCCCACGCGGTCGACCCGCGCGTACGCCGGGGGGATCATCGGCTGGAGCACGACCGCGGGGCCGATCTTCTGCTCGCCCACGACCGCCTGGGCGTAGAGCAGTCGCGGGGCGCTGGTCGTCCAGAGGGTGGGGAAGAGGGCAGCCAGGTCCACCGGGCCAGGCGCGGCCGCGGCCCGCTCGACCACCTCGGCCGTGACCGGGGCGAGCAACTGGATCTGGGGCTCGCCCAGGCCCTCCTTGGTGATGCCCTTGATGTCCTGCGGGATGGCCAAGGTCATGGGGATGGGGCGGTTGATGCCGTAGTAGGTGCGGTCGGGGCGGAGCTGCGCCTCGGCGCGCGGCGGCGGCGCGGCCATGAAGATCAAGACCATGCCGATCACGCATGCCCAGCCCCGGTCCCCGACTGCCGAGCCACGACGCGCTCCAACACGCTCGAACAGAACGCCCATCGATCGACCCTCCATCGGAGAAACTGGCGCTTCTGGATGCGTGGGCATCGTACACGTGTTGACGGCACGTACAACCCGGCCCTGGCATCGCCGGCACGCTTCGCCCCAACGCCTGCAACGACACCCCGCGCCGCCATCCTTAATGTACAACGGTGGGCGCGATGTGTTGCTCGAATCAGTCCCGACTACCGCACCGCCGGGTCATCCAGCAGGTGCCAGGCGGTGTCGATCTTGCCGGCCGCGCCCGCGTCCTGGTCGTCGGCAGGCAGACCGTCGGCCAGGCGTCCTGCGGGGTCGGAGAACCAGGTGACGGCCAGGTCCACGCGCAGGATGTTGGTTCCGACGCGGTGGTTGTAGTCGTTGATCGTCCGAAGACCATCGGTCACCAGCGCCATCCCCTGCGGCATCAGGGATAGGCGGGTCACGCCGTTGGGCCCATAGCCCCGGTACTGGTAGTTCATGTAGACCACGCCCGACGGCTGCGGCCAGACCAGGGCGTAGCGGTCGAGCGGGTGCTCACCCCAGTGAGAGGGGCAATAGAACACGCCCGGGGCCCTGAGATACCCGTCATCGTACAGCCAGCCCATCCCGTCCCACGTCGTGGGATCCTCGGGCGGGCGTGCCGCGATTGTGTTCTGGGGCTGGGGTGGGTTGGCGGCGAATATCGTCCGTGGTACGTTCCCACCCCGGTTCTCATCGGCGAACATCGCGATGCCCAAGCCGTGCTGGCGGACGTTCGAGCTACACGCCACTCGGCGCGTGGTCTCCCGAACCACCGACAGGCTCGGCATCAGGAGCCCGACAAGGACCGTCACGACGGCCATCGACACGAGCACATCCACCAGGGTGAAGGCGTGCCCGGCGACCATACCCTTTCCGGTTGAACCGGCGGCAGTGCCTTGCCTTAGCGCACCGCCACGAGACGGGCATGTGGGAGACGCCGCGATCCTGCTCACTCGGACCCTCCACTACGCCGGGTGGCATGGGAACTGTACCAAGGCCTGGCGGCCGCGACAAGCAAATTCCGAGGACGCATTGCTAATGGTTCCCCCGCCCCAGAGGCATGGGGATCCCACGCTCGGCCAAGGCCGGCGATGGATTCCGTCGCCCTGGACCCGGGTTTACCCACGTCCTGGTCTCGAACTCAACCCAAACATTTTGACAGAAGGTTGTTCCTGAGGCATCCTTTAGCGGGTAGAGTACGTACCGGGAGCAAGAGGCCGGGCCGGAGGCTGCGCCTGGCGTGAGGCCGGCATGCCCGGTGGTTTTCCAGTTTTTGATGGAGAACAATGTCTTTGATGAACGCCAAAGACGACGCGGACCTGCGCCTGATGCAGCGGGTGGCGACCAACTCCCCGGACGCGGTGGCGGAGTTGTACGACCGATTCGGCTCGCTGGTGTACCGGTTGGCGTACCAGGTGATGCCGACGCGGTCCGACGCGGACGACGCGGTGCAGGAGGTGTTCGTGCGCCTGTGGCGGACGGCGGACCGCTACGACCCGAAGCGGGCGGCGCTGGTCACGTGGGTGATGCTCATCTCGCGCCGCCACCTGGTGGATCGCCTGCGCCGGGCCCGCGCGCGGGTGCGCGCCGGCGTCCTGGACGAGCGGCAGAGCCAGGGCGCGTCCCCGCAGACCAGCACGGGGGAATCGTCGATGGAACGAGACGAGCGCTTCGCGGCCCTGATGGAGCGCGTCGCCAAGCTTCCTGAACTCCAGAGAACAGTGGTCACCCGTGCCTATCTGGGCGGTCAGACCTTGCGCCAGATCGGCGAGGAACTCAACACGCCGATCGGCACCATCAAATCCGCCCTGAGCCGGGCGCTGGTCAGGCTTCGTGAACGGGGTGTGAACGAGGAGTTGTCGGTATGAAGACGCACGAACTGCTGGAGCTGGCGGCCCTTGACGCCATGGGCCTGCTGGACGACGACGAGCGCGAGGCGTTCGAC
>JBGPGM010000270.1:0-4354 GCA_041483855.1 Phycisphaerae bacterium
ATGAGGCCGTGGCGCAACTGGCAGCCGCGGATGCCCAGGCGTTTGGCTAGCGCGCGCACCAGGACGGAGCCGGCGATCACGCCCTGCTCGACGAGCATCTCGCCCAGGAAGCGCCCGGTGCCGCGCTGGGCATCCAGGGCGCGCTGCAACTGCTCGGGCGTGAGCAGGCCGTCCTCGACCAGCGCCTGGCCGACGCGGACGGTGGGCCGGCGCGCCCCGGGCGAGCCGGGAGCGGGCGCCGGGCTGGGAGTCGGCGGCGGGGAGGTCACAGGAAACTCCTGGCGGCGTCGGAGACGTCCTGGAAGTGCTCGAAGTGCGCGGCCAGTTCGGTCAGGTCCAGCACCTCCCGTAGGGTCTCGTTGGCACCGCAGACCCGCAGGAGTTGCCCGTTCTGCGCGACGTCCTGCGCGGCGTCGGCCAAGGCGGTCAGGCCGGCGCTGTCCACGAAGGGGATGGCCGAAGCGTCGAGCACGAGCCGGCCCAGTGAGCGCGCGCCGGCCTGGGCCAGGCGATGGGCGAAGTCCTTGGCGTCGGTCGCCACGAGCGGGCCGACGGGCCTGAGGACTGTGACGGCGCCATGTCGCTGCTCTCGGATTTCCATGGCCGGTGGGTGGAGAGTTGGTTCAGGCGGCCCGTGCGAAGTTGGCGCCGGTAGCGCTGGGGCTGGTGGGGAGGGAAAGGGTGAAGGTGCTGCCGCGATCCATCTGCGACTCGACGGTGATGTCGCCGCCGTGGAGCCGGATGACCTCGCGGGCAAGGGTCAGGCCCAGGCCGGTCCCGGGGATCTTGGCGATGCGCCGGTCCTTGGCGCGGTAGAACTTCTCGAAGATGCGGGCGGCGTCCTCGGGGGCGATGCCGATGCCGGTGTCCGAGACGCGGACCACCAGGTTGGATTCGCTCGCCTCGATCTTGATGGCGACGGAGCCGCCGGCGGGCGTGTACTTGATGGCGTTGCCGACGAGGTTGTGCAGGGCCATGAGGAGCTTGTCGCGGTCGCCGCGGATGACCGGCAGTTTCGGGGGCAGGTCGAACGTGAGCGTGATCTTCTTCTCGGCGGCGGCGTGCTCGTAATCGGCACGGAGCTCCTCGAAGACGGCGTCAAGGCGGACGTCATCGGTCATGAGTTTGAGCGAGCCGGCCTCGATCTCGGAGACGCTGAGCATGTCGTTGACCATGCGTTCCAGGCGGCGAGTCTCCTGGTTGATGACGTTGATGCACTTGCCGCGCACGGCAGGGTCGTTCTGGCCGTCCTCCTGGAGGGTCTCGATGTAGAGGAGGATGTTGGTTAGCGGGGTGCGGAGCTCGTGGGTGGCGTGGGTGACGAAGGCGTCGCGGGCCTTGTCGGCGACACGTTGCTGCGTGAGGTCCTCGATGAGCACGCAGATGAAGCCGCCGTCCTGCGATGCGCGGGTGGCGCTGAAGCGGAGCACGCTGCGTTCGTCCTTGACGTGCCGATCAACCTCGACGGAGCCGCGCCGTCGTCCCGCCTTGTCCGCGACGGACTTGGCCAGCGACAGGACGGGCTCGTCCTTGACCAGGTCCGCCAGGGCGCGCCCGGGCATCTGGGGCTTCTTGGTCTGGAGCAGCACGGCCGCAGCCCCGTTGGCGTAGCGAACCTTGAGCAACGAATCAACGACGATGAGGCCCTGGTTGAGGGTGTCGCAGGCACGCTCGATCATGCTGTCTCCGGTGCGCAAGGCGCCGGAGGTCTCGGCGTGCCGATGGTCGAGCAGCCGCAGGTTCAGCGCCTCCTGATCGGCCAGGAACGCGTTCCAAGCCGCGGCTTCCGGACCCCACCGCGGGCTGATCCCCAGCGCCGCCAGCGACGTCTCCCCACGGGCGCGGGCTCGCAGCGCCCCCTGGATCGCACCGAGCGGGCGGAGGATGGAGATGGCCCACCGGTGGATGGCCAGCAGTCCCACCGCGGCCACCAGGCTGATCGCCCCCAGCAGGCCCATGGCGGGCCAGGCTTGGGGCGCCGACGGGACCAGATGGGCCGCCACGAGCAGGGAGGCGGTCCCGTGCTCGGGGACATCGAAGCGTGTCGAGTGAGTGAGAAGTTCCGGGTCGTCTGTGCCGGGAGCCCGGGGCGCGGCCGCGTCCTGCCAGGTGGCCGGCGGCTGCTGCACGGTGATGCGGTTCGGGTCGGAGTCGGCCAGGACGCGTCCGTCCGAGAGGATGACAGCGCAACGGGCGAGGTCGTGCTCGCGTGCGGTGGCGGCGACAAGCGTGCGGAGGCGGGTGACCTCGTCGTGCTCGATGAGCACCCCGGCAGTGGGAGCCAGCGTCTCGCTCAAGGCCGCGAGCGCATCGCGGCGCTGCTCCATCAGTGTCGCCTTGGCCAGGCTCATTCCCCAAAGGCCGAAGGCGACCACCGAGAGCAGCGGCGCCGCCAACAGGGCGGCCAGCACGAGCAGAACGCTGCGCCTGGATCCGAGGGCAGTCGGACGGGAGGTTCGTGCTTGCAACGCGGGTTGGCTCATGGGGGTCGGCTCTGGGGGACGGGCAGAGGCGGTGGACGGCGGGAGGCGGACGGGCGTCCGGCGCAGGCGGCAATCCCGTTGCCGCCGGTGCAGGTCCACCGGAGATATCGGTCATGGGCGGACGAGGGTGAAGCGGCGTGCCCGGGTCACCGCGTCTCGGGCGGGCGCGGGTGCTCGAACGGCGGGCCACGGGGGCGATAACCGCGCGATGACCGTCGTCCCCGCGAGGCGAAGGGTCGGCGCACCCGAGCGAGGGCCGGTAGTATGCGGGCGTGAGGCGGTCTTGGGTTATTCACGGTGGTGTGGCGGCGATGGTGGCGGTGGAGCATCTGGGGTGCAGCCGGCCCGCGGCGTCATTTGACGCGGCGGACCCCAGCCTGCGGATCGAGGCGATCCGAAAGGCCGCACACGACCGGGATATGACGGCCGTGCCGTCGCTGATCTCGCTGCTGGATAGCGACGATCCAGCGGTGCGGCTATTGGCGATCCGGACGCTGGAGGACTTGACCAGCCAGACTCTGGGGTACGACCACGCGGCCCCGCCGTGGTCGCGCCGGGAGGCGGTAGATCGCTGGATGCGCTGGTACTCCCAGCAGGGTGCAACGCCAGGGCCGGGGGCCGCGAGGCCGGGGCCGTAGGGGGCGTGATCGCGTCCCCGGGGACAGGAGGCAGGCGGCTGTACGCGCGCCGGCAAGCGTCGTAGGCTATGTGAGCCGCATGGACGACCGCCCGCAGATCAGACTGGAGTTGATGAGTAACCCGTTGTACCTGAGCGGTGCACGGGAGATGGTGGCCGCGGTGTCGCGCCGACTGGGGTTTTCCGATGAGGCGTGCGGGCAGATCGCGCTGGCGGTCGACGAGGCGCTGTGCAACGTGATACGGCATGGATACAACCGGGCAACGGACAGGCCGATCTGGATCAGCCTGTCGCCGGAGATGGAGCCGGTGGGCGGAGCGGGGGGGGGAGGGGATGCGACGGCCAATCCGGTCGCGTCACACGCCGGCCCGGCGCGGGCGCTGCGGATTGTGATCGAGGATGAGGCGCACCAGGTGGACCCGGCGCAGATCAAGAGCCGCGACCTGGAGGAGGTCCGTCCCGGCGGGCTGGGCGTGCACATCATCCGGGCCGTGATGGATGAGGTGAAGTACGAAAGGCGTCAGGGGAGCGGCATGCGGCTGACCATGGTGAAGCGGAGAGTGGAGTTCACCGACGGCGCCCGCTCGACGACGGGCGACGGCACGGGCCGGGGCGCGGCAGGGGACGGCGGCGGGGCGGCCGGTCGCGCAGGTGTTGGCACGCCGGCGTGGCCACGCGCCGTCGGAAAGCCGCGACGCAAGGAGGGTGGGCATGGGTAGTCCCGGGACCGGCGGGCTGCAGATCCAGTACGAGTCCCGGGGCTCGGCGGTGATCGTTCGCCCGATGGGGGACATCGACCTGACGGCCTCGCCGCTGCTGCGCCAGGAGCTCAAGCGGGTGCAGGTGGGGCGGCCGGGCCGGCTGGTGGTGGACCTGGCGGGGGTGGGTTACATGGACAGTTCGGGCGTGGCGACGCTGGTGGAGGCGATGCAGATCGCACGCAAGAACAGCACGCGCATGGTGCTGTGCTCGATGCAGGACCGGGTCCGGTCGATCTTTGAGATCGCGCGCCTGGATTCGGTGTTCCTGATCGCCCCGAGCAGCGAAGAAGCGATGCAGGCGTAAGTGGTCTCGGCGTGGTCCCGGGCGGCGAGCCCCTGGACCAAGCGGCCGGCGGCGCCCCTATTCCCACTCGATCGTCGCCGGGGGCTTGGACGAGATGTCGTAAACGACCCGGTTGACGCCCTTGACCTCGTTGATGATCCGCGACGAGATCGTCGCCAGGACCGAGAAC
>JBGPGM010000271.1:0-4321 GCA_041483855.1 Phycisphaerae bacterium
CCGGATCCCCAGCGCCTCGCACCGCTCGATCTCTACGCGCATCAGGTCCACCGACTTCTCCCACAACTCCGCATCCGGGCTGGCCAGGTTGATCAAGTACGACGCGTGCGAGACCGTCCTCCCCTCCTCCCACTCCATGCGGCGTAACTCCTCCTTCCACTCCGCGATCACCGCCGCCTCCAGCGCCCTGACCCGCCACTGCTGCTGGTTCTTGGTGAACACCTGCACGCAGTCCAGCCCCAGCGCCCCCGCCTCGCGCAGTGCGTTGGCCATCGAACCCGCGATCGACAGGTGCGACCCGAACACGCCGCGAGTCTAGCCAAACAGCGAGTCCCCAGGCCGCGCTATCCTTCACCGCATGGCCCGTCCGATCTGCGTTCGCCACCTGATTCTCATGGTCGCTGTCATCGCGCTTGCGACTGGCGCTGCCATGATCGGCAAGTCCTACTTCGACCCGTCCATCCCGTCGGACTGGGACCCCAAGTGGCGGCACATAGACTGGATCGTCCGAAGGGGACAGTTGATCGGCCTGTCGCGTCAAGCCGTGCTCGCACGCTTCGGCGAGCCCACCGAGACGGACAAGTTCCGCGACTGGGACTTCGTCTACGTTCTCGGGCTTCAGCGGACCTTCTTCAGGATGGACTACGAGTGGCTCGTGCTGCGTCTGCGCGACGGGAAGGTCGCCGAAGCGAGGATCCTCCCCGACTGACCCCCCGCGCCGGCACGGCGGTCCGGGCACGCCTGCTCCAGCCTGACGCGCCGCTCGCTTCCATGTACCATCACCTCGCGTCGCCACGGCCCCGGCTCCCCGTGCGCGACCCGGCCCGGAGCCTCCCGAATGCCTTTTCACCGACTTCTCTTGGCTGTTGCGCTCCTGGTGACCCCGTGCCTCTCCGCCTGCTCCACTCCCATCCTCGCCCCCCGCGAGCCCCGACCCGTCGATGTCCTCTACCGCTTCGACAACGTCCGGCGCAGCGCCGGCCTGGACGAGTGGACCTTCATCCGCGACATCCTCCAGGCCCATGCCTCCGGAGCCCTGGCCGTCCAGGCCTCCAACGAACGCAAGTACGACCGCGTCGAGATGCGCGACTACTCCGCCCGCCTCGTCCTCCACGACGCCGCGGACATCCGCCAGATCGAGGATCAACTCGACCGACTCTCCGTCGAGCAGATCGCCGGCGAACGCACCCAGTTCGCCCTCGTCGGCGCCAACCTCCACTTCCGCAGCAACTACATCACCGCCGCGCTCGACATCGTCCTGCGCGGCAACTCTACCCCCGGTGCCACCGTCAAGATCTACCTCGACCCCGGCTCCGACCCCGTCATCGTCAAGGCCAACCAGTACGGCGCCTGGGCCAAGCAGATCAAGATCCCGCCCGACCGGCGCTACGTCTACGGCTCGTCCGAGGACGCCGCCTCCGGCCTCAAGCGCTACTTCCGTATCGACGCCCACACCCAGCAGCAGGAACCCCTCTCCGAGGAGCAGTTCAAACTCCGCCAATGACCGCGCCCGCCGCCCCTTTCTACCATCCCTTCATGTCTACCGAGTCTCCCGACCCCCTCTCCTCCCGCATCGCCGTCATCTCCGGCGCCTCCGCCGGTATCGGCGCGGCCATCGCCCGCGCGCTCGCCTCCCGCGGCTGCCGCCTCATCCTCAACGCCCGCCGCCAGGACCGCCTCGCCGCCCTCGCCCGCGAACTGGACGCCCCGGCCGGGTCCGTCTTCACCGTCCCCGGCGACGCCGCCGAGCAGTCCGTCATCGACGCCATGCTCGACGCCGCCCCCGCTCGCTTCAACGCCCACGCCGACGCCGTCATCGTCAACGCCGGGCGCGGCCTGGCCGGCTCCGTCGCCACCGCCGACCCCGCCCAGTGGGAGGACCTGATCCGCACGAACATCCTCGGCGCGGCCCGCCTGATGCGCTCCGCCGCTCAGCGCATGGTCGGCACACTCGAAGCCCTCCCCTGGCAGCGCCACCCGCGCGACATCGTCGTCATCGGCTCGATCGTCGGCCGGCACGTCTCGCCGTTCTCGTCGATGTACGGCTCGACCAAGTTCGCCGTGCACGGCCTGACCGAGGGCCTGCGCCGCGAGTTGGCCCCCAAGGGCATCCGGGTGAGCCTCATCGAGCCCGGCTTCGTCGTCAGCGAGTTCCAGGGCGTCGCCGGCTACAAGCCGGAATGGTTCGAGGGCGTCCTCGACCGCATCGGCCCCGTCCTCCGGCCCGAGGATGTCGCCAACGTCGTGCCCTTCATCCTCTCCCAGCCCCCGCACGTGCACGTCGCCGACGTGATCGTCCGGCCGACGAGGCAGGACTACCCCTGAGCAAGGCGCTGCGCACGCCAACGAAAACCCCCGGCTCCCGCCGGGGGCACTCTTCATCGACCGCTCTCTTGCTTGGACGCTCCCCGTCTTACGGGAATATCCCCCGCACCGCGTACACCTTCCCGATCTGCTCCAGCGCCCCGATGTACGCCGCCGTCCTCATGTCGCACCCGTGCTTCTGACGCGCCAGCTTCGTCCGGCGCGCGGCCATCACCATGTGCCGGTTCAGCGCGCCGTCCACCTCCTCCGCGTCCCACGTCACGCACGACTTGTTCTGCACCCACTCGAAGTACGACACCGTCACTCCGCCCGCGTTGGCCAGGATCGCCGGGATCACCTCGATCCCGCGCTCCGTCAGCACCCGGTCACCCGCCGGCGTCGTCGGCGCATTCGCCCCCTCCGCCACCACCTTCGCGTCGATCCACCCCGCCTGCTCCTCCTTGATCATCTGCTCCAGCGCGGCCGGGATCAGCACGTCCACCTTCGTCTTGTAGAACTCCTCCGTCGTGATCCTCGTCCCGCCGTGGTTCGTCTTGCGCCCCGTGACCGTCCCGTTGCCCTTCTCGAACCCCGCCACACCGCCCGTGCGGGCCACGTGCTCCGTCAGCCGCTCCGTGTCGAACCCGTGGTCGTTGCGGATCGCTCCCGTGTGGTCCATCACCGCAACCAGCTTGGCCCCCAGCTTCGCCAGGATCCGCCCCGTCCACGAGCCCACGTTCCCGTACCCGATCAGGCTGAACCGCATCCCTTCGATCTTGATCCCCAGTTCCGGCAGCATCTCCACCAGCACGTCCACCACCCCCTGCCCCGTCGCCTTGTCGCGCCCCAGCGAGCCGCCGATCTCCACCGGCTTGCCCGTCACCACCCGCAGCGCGTCCCACGAGTTGCGGTTGCTGTCGGTGAGGCTCTCGTACGTGTCCGCGAACCACGCCATCACCTGCGCATTCGTGTTCACGTCCGGCGCCGGGATGTCGTAGTCCGGACCGATCGCGTGGCTGATCGCCGCGCAGAACCGCCGCGTCACCCGTTGCAGCTCGTCCTTGGACATCGCCCGCGGGTCGCACTTGACGCCCCCCTTGCCCCCGCCGAAGGGGATCCGCACCAGCGAGCACTTCATCGTCATCAGCAGCGCCAGCGACTTGACGTCGTCCAGGTGGACGTCCGGGTGGAACCGCAGGCCCCCCTTGTACGGCCCCAGCGCGTTGTTGTGCTGCACCCGGTACCCCTTGAACAGATGGAACTGCCCGTCGTCCATCCTCACCGGGAAGTGCACCATGATCTCGTTCTTCGGCTGCGCCAGGATCAACTGCACCTCGTGCGGCAGCCCCAGCATCTCCGCCGCCGTCAGCATCACGTCCACCGTCTGCAGGTACAGGTTGTCCGGATCCTTGGGCAGGCCCACCTGCTCGAAGATCGGGCTGCGGAACAGCTCCCGCGCCGGCGCTCCCCCGCCCTTGTTGTTCTTCTTGACGGTGCTGTTCTTGGCGGTCACAGTGGTATTGCTCATGGTCTTGTCCGCGACGTGTTCAATGGGTGGAAGACACAACGGAACGCACGGAGGAAACCCGACTCTCGATCGATCAGCCCGACTCGGCGCCAACGCCGCGCCCCCGACCCTCCATCGCCTCGCCCCCCGCCCCGCTTCAGCCTAACCTCAGCGCCGGTGCTCGCTCCGGCGAGCCGCGCCCGCACCGTGAACAAGGAGAACCGGGGGTCTCAAGCGTAGCGCGGTGCATCCGGCTTCGGCGCGCCGCGCCACGTTTTTTCCGCCGATTCAGGGGCCGACATGATACTCTACCTTGCCGCTGACCTCCTCTGGGCCACGCGCATCAAATCGACCGCCGAGGCCCTCGGGCTCCAGGCCCGCCCCGTCCGAACTCTGGAAATGCTCCACGCACGCCTCGCCGACTCCCCGGTTCGGGCCCTGATCGTTGACCTCGAGGCCCCCGACGCCGCGCTCGCCCTCATCACCCGCCTCCGCGCCGCCGCGGCCACG
>JBGPGM010000272.1:0-4315 GCA_041483855.1 Phycisphaerae bacterium
CATCAGGCGCACCACCTTGTGCCCGTAGATCTGGAACAGCCAGAACGCGTACGCCGCGAACCAGTTCGACGCGTCCCCGTACAGCACCACCGTGTCGCTGCTGGACACGCCGGCGCCCGACAGCAGGGCCTCGAATCCCTCCTTGGACAGGATGTCCCGGTTCACCTGGTCCTGCAACTGCGTGGTCCAGTCGAATCCGATGGCGCCGGGGATGTGGCCCGCGGCATACAACTTGGGATCAACGTCCACCTCGATCACCCTGATCCCGGGCTTGCCCAGGTTCAGGCTGACCCAGTCAGTCGTCACCAACACTTCGGGATGCGCGTACGCGGCCATGGGTTCTCCTTCATGTTGCCGGAGATGTCAGGCCGGGCAGGTGCCTGGCCATGCTCGACGCGTACTTGAACACGTCGTCGCAGAAGATCATTACGCCGACGCCGCCCTCGGGCAGGGCGGGTCCATCACGCTCCAGCATGCCCCGGGCGCCCTCGAAGATCAAGCCCGAACTGGGCCCGGCCCGCAAGCCCTCGACGCGGAACAGGTCCGCCGCACGCTGGTACGCCAGCTCGTAAGGCACCTCCAGCACCTCGTCGATGAGCGACGGGTCGTACAGCCTGGAGACTCCCAGCTCGGCGATGTTGCGCAGCCCGGGCACATCGTGCCCGGGGCTCGGCTGCACGGCGACCACCCTGATTGCGGGCTTCCGCCCCTTGAGGAAGGTGGAAAGACCCGTGACCGTGCCGCACGTGCCCAGGGACGTGAACACGTGGGTGACCTTCCCCTCGGTCTGGCGCCAGATCTCGGGGCCGGTGGTGCGGACGTGGGCGTTGACGTTATGCCGGTTCTCGTATTGGTTGGGCATCACATAGCGGCCGGCGGACGCCTTGGCGTGCGTCTTGGCCAGGCCGATTGTTCCGTCCTCCGAGTCGGGAAGGGGGCACAGGGCGTCGGCCGCGACGTCCACCTCGGCCCCGGCGACGCGCAGAAGGATCTTCTTCTCGTCGGGGACCTTGGCGGGAACTACGGCCCGCATGGGATAGCCGCGGACCCCGGCCAGCGCGGCGAGGCTGATGCCGGTGTTGCCACTGGTGGGCTCGACGATCCCGCGTCCCGGTCGGCTGGGGCCCAGTTCGCCCACCGCCTCCAGGGCGTGGATCATCTCCCAGGCGGCCCGATCCTTGACCGATCCGAATGGGTTCATCCATTCGAGCTTGGCGTAGAGGGTGAAGGCCCGAACAGGGTTGAGCCGGTTGAGGCGGACCAACGGCGACGGGTTCTCCTCGCTGGGGAGCATGTCCAGGACGCTGTCGTAGACGCGGGTCTGGTGGTTCACGCGCGGGCCTCTGCACTGCGCGGCCTGGCAGCGCGGCGTGCCGCGCCCGGGCGCGCTGGATTCACCGGGGTTCTCAAGCGGTGGGGAGGGGATTCGAACCCCTGAACGACTTGCGCCGTTACCGGTTTTCAAGACCGGCGCATTCGACCACTCTGCCACCCCACCGGGGCCCGATTCTAGCGGCCGGGAGGCGGCTTCTGGCGGTCAGCCGATGGAGGGCGCCGAGTGCCCGGGGGCAAGCTTGGCGCAGGGATGGTGAGCCCGGTCGGTGTCGCTTGCCCGGGTGGGACTGGCGGATGCACGCCGCGGGACGGCGGGCCCAGCCTCGGGTCGGCACCGTCACCCTGTCATCCACCCCACCGGCGACGAACTGAAGACATTGCGCCATCGCGACTCGGGCCATGGACCGAGAGCATGGACGGACGCCTCGAGCCGGTCCGCGATCTGGGTGAGGCGTGAATCCGCGTCCCTCTCGTCGTCGAGCATCTCGCCCAGCACGAGCGACGCGTCAGGCGACCCGACCAACTGAGCCCACATCCGGGCGCACCCGTAGCGGGCGATCAGCCCGTGGTGCAACGGCTCGGCCAACGCGAGCAACTCGGCGTCGCCAAGGCCGGGATGGGGGCGGCGGCCGACGCTCGGTGAGGAGTCGTCAGGAGTCCAACGCTGTCCACTGAGCCGCCAGCCGCTCCCGCTGGCGCCGCGCAGGCGCGAACTCAGGTCGGAGAGCCTCGCAGCGTGCCGGATCGCCACGTACACCTGGTCGCGGAACGCTCCGGCCAGTTCCGGCGATCGGGCGGCGTGGGCCAGGTCCCGTTGGACCCTGGCGCATCGGCACTCGGCCTCGTGTAACTCCCGGAGTGCGTCCAAGAAAAGTTCGTTGAGCGTCGCAACTGGCATTCGCGCCTCCTTTCGCGGCGCGTGCGGGCTTGGTCGGACGAGCCCTCGGGAGTGGCGTCCAACCAAGGCCGCACGGCGACCCTATTCAAACCGATGTGCACCAACGCCGATAGAGGGAAGCCGCCCCGTTTCCCCCGGCCGCGTCGCGACCCGGACTGCCGTGCAGGGGGAGAGGCACGCACCACCGCAACGGATCGGGGCCAGTGGGCAAGCGATCCAGCCGCTATGATCCCCTCCTTCCGCGCCGGCGGGCGGCTGGACAGGCATAGGGGAGCCGGTGGTCGAGCCCGCGAGCGGTAGTGGTTCCTGGGCGCCTCGCAGTGAGCGCTCGGTCGGGGGGTCGGTCGGCGGATCGGAGTTCCCGGCATGAGCCATGGAAATGTTGCCCTGAGGCAAGCGGCGTTCGGCCAGACAGCCCGCCGCGACGCGTGGTGGGTCCAGCCCCTGGTGGTATTCCTCGTGTTCTCCGGGTTCGTCGTGTACTCGACCTGGATCGCGTTCAACGGCAACAGTTCGTACTTCTACAGCGGCAACGGCACCCACTATCTGGCGCCCTTCTACTCGCCCGTGCTCTTTGACGCGCCGGGGGTGACCTCCGGGCACGCGTGGTTCGGACCGGCCCCGTCCTGGTGGCCGCGCTGGAAGTGGTTCCCGACGTTCTCTCCGGCGCTGCTGATCCTCTGGGTCCCCGCCGGGTTCCGCTTCACGTGCTACTACTACCGCGGCGCGTACTACAAGGCCTTCTGGGCGGACCCGCCGTCGTGCGGAGTCGGGGAGCCCGGCTTCCGCGGCACGCGGTACCGCGGGGAGCAGAAGTGGCCGCTGCGGATCCAGAATGTTCACCGCTACCTTCTCTACTTCGCCCTGGCCTTCATCGCGATCTTCGCGTACGACGCGGCGCGGGCGTTCATCTTCACCGACCCGGGCACGGGCCAGGCACGGTTCGGCGTGGGCATGGGGTCGATCATCCTGTTGGCCAACGCGATCCTCCTGGGCGGCTACACGATGGGCTGCCATTCCCTGCGCCACCTCGTCGGCGGCGGGATCGACCGGCTTTCCGGGCGTCCCGTGCGCCAACGGGCGTACGGGTGCGTGTCGTGCCTGAACCGCGGGCACATGAAGTGGGCGTGGGTCAGCCTCTTCTGGGTGGCGTTCGCGGACATCTACGTCCGGCTGTGCGCCACCGGCGTGTGGCACGACTGGAGGATCCTCTGATGGCCGCGCCGTGGGACGCGCACGAGCACGACGTGCTAGTGATCGGCGCGGGCGGCGCCGGGTTGCGGGCCGCGATCGAGGCCGCGGCCGGCGGGCTCAAGGTCGGCCTGGTGTGCAAGTCACTGCTGGGCAAGGCGCACACGGTGATGGCCGAGGGGGGCGTGGCCGCCGCCCTGGGCAACGTCGACGACCGCGACTCGTGGAAAGTGCACTTTGCGGACACGATGCGCGGCGGTCAATACCTGAACAACTGGAAGATGGCCGAGCACCACGCCAAGGAGGCGCCGGCGCGCGTCAACGAACTCGAGGCTTGGGGGGCCCTCTTTGACCGCACCAAGGACGGGCGGATCCTGCAGCGCAACTTCGGCGGGCACCGCTACCCGCGCCTCGCCCACGTCGGCGACCGCACCGGGCTGGAGATGATCCGCACCCTTCAGGACCATGGCGTCCACCAGGGGATCGACGTCTTCATGGAGATGACGGTCATCGAACTGTTCAAGGACGCCGGGCGCATCATCGGCTGCCTCGGCTACGACCGCGAACGGGGCCGCTTCCGCGTCTGGCGCGCCGGCGCCGTCGTCCTCGCCACCGGCGGCATCGGCCGTGCGTATAGAATCACCAGCAACTCGTGGGAGTACACCGGCGACGGGCACGCCCTGGCCTACCACGCCGGCGCCGACCTCATGGACATGGAGTTCGTCCAGTTCCACCCCACCGGCATGGTCTGGCCGCCGAGCGTGCGCGGCATCCTGGTCACCGAAGGGGTCCGCGGCGAGGGCGGCGTGCTGCGCAACAAATAGGGGCGCCGCTTCATGTTCGACGACATTCCCGAACCCTACCGCGCGCAGACCGCCGACAACGAAGAGG
>JBGPGM010000273.1:0-4307 GCA_041483855.1 Phycisphaerae bacterium
AAGGACCTGATGACCGGCCAGACGGAACCATCTGGACAGGGGGCCCTGGAATGACCACGTACGACCACAACCGACTTGGCGCGGGCGACCCCGAGCACGAGGTCCCCGCCGATCTGGCACGCATCGCCGCGGCGTTGGATGAGCTGGGGCAGGCCGCGCGCGAGTCGGCGCCCCCGGCGCTGGGGGATCGCCTCTTCGTGGCCACGCGGCTGACGATCACGCCGCCGTCAACCGGCAGCACCATCGCCGACACCGTCGCGGCGGTCGGTGACCTGGGAGCGGCCGAACGGGCCGCGGCCCGGCCGAGCCTGGAAGACCGGGTGTTCATGGCCACGCGTGCGACGATCGGGCGGGCGGGCAAGCGAGCGGCCCAGACCGTCGCTGCCGAGATGGATTCGACCGAGCCCGCGCCGTCGGCGATTGTGATCCGCCAACGGCGGCTGGTAGCGTTCTCGTGGCCGGCACGGGTCGCGGCGGGGCTCCTGCTGGCGGCCGGGGTCGGGATCGCTGGTTGGCTGGGCACGAGGACCGGCTCGGCAACGATCGACAAGCCGACCGGCGAGGTTGCCGTCGTCGACGGGCTCAAGGAAGCGATCGATCAGGACATCGCGCACTTCTCCGAGGTGCTGAACGTGGCTTATGTGCGCACGCCGGGCGAAGACGCGACGCCGAGCCTCGATCCGATCGACGAGGACGCACTCAAGAAGATATTCAACGCTGACGACGGGAGTTCGCTGTGAACCAATCCAGGCTGACATGGCGTACAGCCCGCAGTCTGGCGGCGGGCACGCTCGCGCTATGCCTGGCTGCGACCACGGCTACCGCCAATCCAAACAGCGGACCGGATCCTGCCCCTCAGCCCACCGGGCAGGCTCCGGACCGCCCTCAGCGGCCCGCCGACGGCCGTGCCGACCGCCGGCCCATCCGACCGTTTCTCGAGAAGCGTCTGGCGGAGTTCCGCGAGGCCCAGACCGCCGCCGAGCAGGCGCTCAAGATGCTCGACGAGGGAAAGTCGCCCGAGGAAGTCCGCAAGTTCCTGGCCGAGCATGCGCCCGCGGGCCGGCGCGGGATGCTCGACCTGGGCGCTGACGGCGAGCGTGGCGACCATCCCCCGCCGGGCCCCGGCGGCGACCTGTTCGGCGAGCCCGGGACAAGCCCTGGAGGCCCTCCGACCGACCATCCCCTCACCGCCGACGAACGCGAGGCCGTCCGCGATATCCTCCAAGCCACGTTCCCGGAGATGGTCGCCCGCTTCGACGAACTCATGAAGAAGGACCCCGAGGCCGCGGAACGCCGCTTCAAGCAGATGGTGCCACGCGTGCGGTTCCTGCTCGACCTGCGTAAGAACGACGAGCCGCTGTTCAAGATGCGCCTGGAGGAGATCCGTACGACCCGCGAGGCGGTCGAATCCGCGGCCAAGATCGCCGGCTATGAACGGGCGGGGGCCAAAGATGAGGACGAAGAGTTGATCCGTGAGCGCCGGCATCTGCACAGCCTGGTCGCCACGCAGATGGAGATCCGCACGTCCGTGCTGGCGCACGAACTCATGCAACTCCAGGAGCGCGTGGATCGCCTCAAGAAAGAAATCGGCGAACGCGCCGATAGCAGCGACGAGGCCGTCAACAGGCAGGTCGAGGCGATCCTCCAGAAGGCACGCCAGGCCCCTTCCAAGCGCGGCGACGGTCCCGGACCGGGCGCCGAGCGGCGCCAGGAACATCGTCCCCCCGACCCGTCTCGGCCCAAGTAGCCCGGCGCCATTTACGAGACGATCGACCCCGGCGGGATGTCCGCGTCCGGTCGGAGCAGCGTCAGCCGGCGCTCGCCGCCGGGCACGGTCGCGCCCGCGTCCTTCGGCAGGTCGCTGGCGGCCAGCAGCATCCCGCGTGATTCCTCGCCGCGGATCTTGCGCGGCGCCAGGTTGGCGACGACGACGATCAGGCGGCCGACGAGGTCCTCGGGGCTGTAGTAGCCGCGGATCCCCGCGCAGATCTGGCGCGGCTGGCCGGAGCCGTCGTCGAGCTGGAGCTTGAGCAGGCGGTCGGCGCTGGGGTGGAAGTCGGCCTTGACAACACGGGCCACGCGCAAGTCGAGCTTGGCGAACTCCTCGAAGGAGACCTGGGGCTTGCCCGCGCTCGCTGGGGCCTGGGGCGCGGTGCCCGCGGCTGGTTGGATCGCTTCGTCCGCCATGCGTATTTCCTCGCGCCGATCGGGCCGCCGCCGCCCCTTTTCATCCCGCGCCGATCGTGAGCCGAGTGTACGCGCCCCGGGCGCGCGCGGCGCTGGGGCGTGCTACGGCTTGCGAGCCTCGCCCGCACCAGGCGCCGCCGGCGGCTTGTTCGCCGGCGCCTCCGGCGCCTCCCACGCGCCGTGCCGCCACACGGGCCTCGACGGGTCCACCCCGTACGTCGCCGCGATCTCCGCCGTGTCCAAGTCGCGCAGCGGCGCCCCGCCGTCCGAGAGCACCTGCGCCGCCCACGACCGGTGATTCCCCTTGAGCAGCGCCGATTCGACCTGCAACTGCTGGGCGAGTTCTTCATCGGACAGCCGCGGCCCCGGGTTCCCGTGGCACGTCGGGCACAGCACCATGCCGTGCTCCGGGCCGCCGCCGGGCTTGAGGACAACCCGATGGTTGCGGCACTCAGGGCACATCGGCCAATCGCGGATCGCCCGGCGCACCGCCCCCGCGCCGCCGCCGATCCCCCTGACGCGCAGCGCCGCGTCGTACTTCTCCAGCAACGCGCTCACGCCCGGCTTCTCCAGCAGTTTCTCCGCCTTGCGCCCCTCGCCCGCCCGCGACAGCCCCAGCACGGTCGCCAGGTTGAAGGCCACCTCGTCGGCGCCGGCGGCCGGCACGGTCGGCGACCAGTCCGGCCCCGCCTGCCGATCGTCCATCGACTGCGCCAGCGCCAGCAGCCAGCGCCGCTCGTCCTCCTTGTCCGCGATCGCGACCAGCCCCAGGCACACGCTCGGGCCCAACCGCCCCTTGCCGGGGGAGGGAGGGCGGGCCTTGTCCAGTTCGTACGCCAGCACGTACAACCGCCGGGCCAGGTCACGCCCTGAGTCATTGGCCGCGCTGTCGGCCACTTCCTCCGCCAGAAGGAAGTACCCCTCCGGCTGGGCGGGATCGAGGGCCGCCAGGCGAGCGTCGAACTGGTCGGCCGGGCTTGCTGGCGGATCGACGGCCGTACCCACGCCGCCCCCCTTCCCCCAGCCCGCCGCGACCCACAGCACCAGCAGCAACGCCGGCCAGCGACTTGCGCCCGCCATCCTCATTTGACGCCCTCCGTGTACCGGAGCACCCACAGGTCGAGCATCGATTCCTCCGTCGCCTTGAGTTGCGAGAAGATGTGCGCGCTCTTGCGCCGCCGCTCGGCCATCGCGTCGAGGATCTCTCTGGCCCGGGCGGCGCGGCTGGGGTGCTCGGACGTCACGACGTACGCCATCAACTCCGCCACGCCCACCTGGTCGGCCGCCAGCGACTGCACCGGCCCGTCGGCCAACCGCAGCCGCCCCTGCCGCCGGCGTTCGATCTGGTCTAGGCCCAGCGGCGAGTACTCGTTCGGTCCGATCGCCAGCGCCTCCGACCGCCACTGGCTCCACAGCGCGCCCGAGCCCTCCAGCGCCGCCGCCCCCACGTCGCGCACGCGCGCGGGCTGCTCATCGGACGGGGCCGTCACGCCGGCGCGGCGCCGGTACGACTCTCCCAGCAGGCGTGCCAGGGCGTCGATCGCGGCTTGCTCGCCGGAGGTCGACACCATCGTCAGCAGCCGCTCCACCAGCGCCCGGCGAACCGCCAACGGCCACTCGGGGTCTGTCACCCGCGGCAGCCGCCGCCGCCCGACCCGCTCGACCATCGCCGACACCGACGCCACCCTGGGCGCCATCGGCGCCACCTCCAGCAACGCGTTGACCACCGCCGGTTCGTCCCCCAACTTCATGAGCAGCCGCTGCGCCGCGCCCTTGACCTCCACCGGCGACTCGAAGCACGCGGCCTCGGCCAGCACCTTCGCGTCCACCACCCCGATCGTCGAACGGCTCGTGTCCAGGTCGGTCAGCCGTTGCACGCGCAACGGGATGTTCCGCCCCGCGGCCCGGTACGACAGGGCCCACGCGCCATCGCTCCCGCCGGCCGACCCCGAAAGCCCCAGCGGACGGCCGGGCGGCGTCAACCGGGCATTCTGCGCATCGCGAGACGCGTTCTTGACCAGCTCCGCGGCGGGCTCGCTCTCGCCCCGCCACAACCGCGTTGCCGCCTCGTTCAGGTTGGCCAGCACCAGTGCCTGGGCCAGTTCCTCGACCGGCTGGAT
>JBGPGM010000274.1:0-4302 GCA_041483855.1 Phycisphaerae bacterium
CCTGCGCGTACCCCGCGCATGCCTGGGAGGTATCGGCCGCTGAACGACCCGACATAAGGGTCGCCCCCTCATTGGGTGCTCGGCGGCGGTATCGCCTAGCGTTCGGGAAGAGTCAGGACGACGGTCACTCCATCTCGCTCGAACGTGGCGGCCCGTCCGTTGATCGTCTTGAGCGTGAACCCGTCAATAACCGCTCCGACAGCGAGAGCCTGGCCGTCCAAGACGATTCGCGAGGCCTTCTCGTTGGGAATCATGACGACGGTCACTCCATCTCGCTCGAACGCGGCCGCCCGGCGGGCGATCGACTTGAGCATGAAGCCGTCGATAACCGCTCCGATGGCGAGCGCCTTGCCGTCCAAGACGATCCGCGAGGCCCCCTCATTGGCCTGGTAGAACAGGACAGTGTTCAGCTTGTGGTCCTCGAGGAACTTATCGGCCGCGTCTGGCGTCTTGGCCGCCGGCGCCGCAGCCGGGCTCACCGCTGGCGCCGGGCCGAACGCGGCGGGCGCGAGGAAGGCGTCCGGTGTGTCCTCGACGCTCAGGTCCTTCTCCTTGGCGAAGGCGTTGAGGCGATCGGCCAGGCGGGACGCAGCGTTCTGCGAAGCCTGGGAATCCTTGGCCGCCAATGCGGCCAGCAGCGCGGGATCTCGTGATGTCGAAGCCGCGGCGTTCTCGGGCCCGAACCCGGCGCCGCTGAAAACGGTCCGGTCGAGGATCAGCCCGAGGGCGGCGATGCCAAGGACAGCCAGAAAGAGCCTTCGGTTGTTGGAGATGGTGCCCATGCACGCCAAACAGAAGATATGTAGGAGACCGTTGCCAGCGTCGGCGTGCGTATTCGGATTGGCCGGGTCGGTCTAGGAGGGCGGGCTATGGGACGTTGGGGCCGACGGGACCACGTACCAGATCAACTGGAAGCGGAACTCGGCCTTGGAATCAGGCTCGGCGGGGTTGGCGGAGAGCTCGAACGATTGGACTCCCACGTCGCGCAGCCTGGCGTGCAGGCGGTTGAAGAAGGCGGTGCACTGGGCGTAGGAGCCATTGCCGTCGACCTGGATTGGAACAGCCCCATACCGGTTGCCCGGGATGGGCTGGCCGGGGACCACGGCCCGGACGTTCAGCCCGGCGTCGGCCGCGAGGTTCGTGATTCGCGATAGCTGGCTGTTGGTCTGGGAGACCCTGAGGAGTTGCACGCTCGACTTGTCGAGTTCCCGCTGCAACGTATCGGCCTGTCGCTTGAACGAGGCGGCCTCGGCGCTGAGCTGGCGGGCAGTGGCGTGCTCGGTCGCCAGTTGGGCCGAGACGGCCTCTCGAACGTCGCGGCCGCGCAGGACCGGCTGCACCAGGCCGGCGTAGACCACGATGGTGAGGGCGACCAGCACGCTCACCCCGATGGCGTCCACCTGCCTGCCGAGCTTGGCGAGCCAGGCGACTTGGTTCATGGGTGGCCCTCCGGCGCCGGAGGCGTTCGGGGGTCTGCGGAGGGAGATGAGTTTGCGGTAGCGGGCGTAACTTCGCCAGCGGGGGCGGGTCCGAGCGTGCATTCGATCCGGAACGCCACGGCCTGGGAGGTTCGGAAGGGCTCCATCTTGCTCTCGGCGAGGTCTACCCGGTCGAAGAGGCCGGTCTGCTCCAGGCGGATGGTGAAATCGACCGCACCCTTCTGGGTGGTGGCCAGCCCGCGGATCGTCAACTGGTAGCGCGAAGGTTGCGGCGGATCGATGGGCGCTGGCGCACCGGCCGCCGTGGCGGGGGGACCCGGCGAGGGCGCTGGGGTGGGTGTGAGGGCCGGCGCCTCAGGTGCGATCGGGCTCAGCCGGCAGGCTCGCAGGACCGTCTCAGGGCCATTGCACTCGGCCAGGAGGGCCAGCAGGATGCTCCAATCCGGTTGGCTGCCGACGGCGAGGTTGGCCTCCAGGGTCTTGCGGGCGTTCTGTACCTGGGCCTTGAGGGACATGATGGCCTTGCGCTGCGACTCATTCTGGCCCGCGGCCGCTCCCAGCTGCTGGCCGAGGGCCTCGTGGTCGTAGTCCCAGGCGGCCCGCACGCCGGCGTAGGCCGAAAGAAGGAAGAAGGCGTAGACGGCGGAGCCGACGATCCAGCGACGGGTGCGGACCGCACGTCGGCGTGCCTGGAGCCTGTGGAGGGGGATGAGGTTGGTGCTGCTCACGGGATTACGGTTCTCCTGGGGCGTTCGTGTTGTACATGGCCAGTCCCAGGGCCACGGTCAGGGCCGGGTGCTGGCCCGGTGGGACAAGCCCCACGGGGGTGTCAGCAGGCGGGGCCAGCAGGTCGGCCGGGCGGACAGTCTGGACCTGGATGCCCAGATTCTCGGCGAGCAAGCGCGACAAGTTGGCGATGACGGCGCCGGGGCCCGTGAGCAGGACGAGTTCGACGGGCGCGTCGGGGTAGCGGTGGCTGGCGTAGGTGAGTGAGACGCTCAGCTCGCGGGCCAGCGCCTGGGCGTGCTCGGCGATGAGGTGGGCGGCGTCGTCGGGGGGCACCTGGTCCGGCGGCGTGCCGTCGGGCTCGGCACCGGAGACTGGGGTGTCCTGGGACGCCGCCGGGCGGAGCAGAACGTGATCGGCCAGAGCCTCGTCAAGGCTCAGCCCCTCCATGACGGCCTGTTGCAGGCGGGCGAGCGAGGTGGATTCGTCGTCGCGGCTGTATACGACCGCGCCCTGGTAGGTCACGACCGTCGTCGTCAAGGCCCAGCCGAGTTCCACGATCGCGCTGATGCCGGTGTGCCCGGCGTGCGGCGGCAGCAGCGGCCGGCAGGCGCGAGCCAGGGCACAGGCGCGCGGTTCGAGCGCCACGATCGACAGGACGGGGGTGCGCAGCCGCCCACGGGTCGCCGATTCGAGCGCGTCGAGCAGGACGGTCGCGTCGGCGTGCCCCAGGCCGGTGGCCAGGAGGTGCCCCTTGGCAGCGCCGACGGCCGAGGGCGCGGCGTCACGCGCTCGGACGGGCGAGGGCAGGATCCAGTACGCGGCCTCGATCTCGTTCGGGGCGGCGCCGCTGGAGCGGGCCAGTTCGACCTTGGCGATGACCCCCGGGGGGGTGTCCACGCGCGCCGGCAGCTCGATGTTGGTGGTCACCAGCGCACACTGCTCGACGGGCGCCACGCACCCCGAGCCTGCGAATCCCTGGCGCTCAAGGACCTCGGCGATGCGGATCATCTCGTCGGCGCTGGGGCGCGGAGCGCGATCGAGACGCTCGAACCACGCCGCGGCGACGATGTAGCGGTCCGTGCCGCCGTTGACGCCGGCCAGCTGCACGGCCGCCACCGAGCGGTCGGTGATGTCCAGCCCGATGGGGCTAAGCGATGAGGCATGGCCGGCCGTGGATCGGTGCACGCTAGGCTCCCTGCTGGGCGGCGGAGGTCAGGTCGAAGAGGGGCAGGAACATGCTGATGGCGACGAAGCCGACGACGAGGCCCAGGACGATGAGGATGAGGGGCTCGACGAGGCTGGTGAGGGACCGGATGATGACCTCGTTGTCCTCGTCCATGAACTCGGCCATGCTCAGGAGGATCGGGCCGAGCTGGCCGGTGCGTTCGGCGGTGATGACGGCCTCGAGGAAGGAGGGGGTGATCAGGGGGCTGTCGCGCAGCGCGGCGCTGATGGAATCGCCGTGGATCACGTACTCCTCGGCGCGGGCGATCAGGGCGCTGTAGTGAACGTTGCCGGCGGACTCGCGGGTCAGGCGCAGGGAATCGAGCATCGGCACGCGGCTTTCCAGGAGGACGCCCAGGATGCGGGCGATGCGGGCGGTAATGAGGCTGCGGGTGAAGCGGCCCACGACGGGGAGTCGAACGAGCGCGGTGTCGATGGCGTGCTGGCCCTCGTCGGTGCGCGCCCAGGTGATCGCGCCGAAGATGGTGCCCACGGTGCCGATGAGGAACGCCCACCAGTAGCCGGTCAGGGCGCTGCTGATGGCCATCAGGACCTGGGTGGAGGGCGGGATGGGCGCGTCCAGGGTCTTGAAGAGCCCGGTGAAGCGGGGGAGCACGACCGTGAGCATCACCAGGACGACGACGACGGAGATGACCAGCAGCATGGCGGGGTAGGTCATGGCCCCGACGATGGAGTGGCGCACCTTCAACTGCTGGCGCGTCATCATGGACAGGCGGTCGAGCATCTTGGTGAGCTGCCCGCCGGACTCGCCGGCGGCGACGAGGCTGCGGAAAACGGCGGAGAAGCACCGGGGGTGCTGTTCCATCGCGTGGACGAGCGTCTCGCCTTCCTCCAGGCGGCGGCGCAGGTCGCCCACCACGTTGCGCCAGGGGCCCTCGGGCAACTGGCG
>JBGPGM010000275.1:0-4291 GCA_041483855.1 Phycisphaerae bacterium
CCGAGCAGGCCGTTCTCGGATTGCAGCCAGACGTCCATGCCGGGCGGGATGTGGTTGGCCACGAGCGTGGGCATGCCGATGCCCAGGTTGACGATGTAGCCGTCGCGCAGTTCCTTGGCGGCACGCCTGGTGATCTCGTCGCGGGTCAGGGGCATGGGAGAGTCCTGGGCGGGGCCGACGTTGAGCAGGGTACCAGCCCTAGCGGCCGGCGCGCCGGCCGAACAGGCGCTGGAACAGAGTCACCTTCAGGAGCACCGACCCGATGATCAGGAACGGCACCCCCGCCGCGCCGATGAGCACGCCGTGGATCATCCGCGCCGAGACGGCCTTTTCCCCCCCTTGCGGCTCGTGCATCGGGTCGTTGATCGCCCCCTGGTACAGCCCGATGAGTTCGTGCACCGCCATCCCGATCCCGACGATGACCACCGCCGCGCCCGCCAGCGAGAGAACCAGGCCGATGGTGATGCCGATGATCGACCGCATGGCAAGCCTCGATCGGGGGTGGGGGGGAGGGGGGGCCCGCCCGCTGGGAGATCACGCCTTCCGAACCGTCCTCTGCTCGATCCGCTTCTCGCTCACCGTCCGCACGATCCGGTCGATGTAGTTCCCCGGCGTGTGCACGTGGTCCGGGTCGATCTGCCCCACCGGCACGATCCGCTCCACCTCCGCGATCACGAACGCCGCGGCCGTCGCCATCATCGGACTGAAGTTCCGCGCCGTCTTGCGGTACACGAGGTTGCCGACCGCGTCCGCCGTGTGGGCCTTGACCAGCGCCAGGTCCGCGTACAGCCCCGTCTCCAGCACGTAGTCCCGCTGATGGGCCCCTGTGTCCCGCTTTCCGCCTGTCCCTAGGCCTGTTCCCCGGTTCTGCCCCTTCGTGTCCTCGCTGGGCCGGTGGAACCGGCGCGTTTCCTTCCCCTCGGCGACCGGCGTTCCTACCCCCGTGGCCGTGTAGAACGCCGGGATCCCCGCCCCGCCCGCCCGGATCCGCTCGGCCAGCGTCCCCTGCGGGTTGAACTCGACCTGCAACTGGCCGGAGAGGAACTGGTTCTCGAAGATGGCGTTCTCCCCCACGTACGACGAGATCATCTTTCGGATCTGGCGGGTCTGGAGGAGCAAGCCGAGCCCCGCATCATCCACACCCGCGTTGTTGGAGATGCACGTCAGTTCCTTGACCCCGCTGTCCCGAAGCGCCCGGACTAGGTGCTCGGGGATCCCGCACAGGCCGAAACCCCCCACCATCACCGTCATCCCGTCGAACAGCACCCCCTTGGCCTTCAGGTCACCCAGGGCCTCGTCCGCGGCTGCGCAAACCTTGTTGACCATCGATCAATCTCTCCGAGATTCCCGGGAAGCCTCTACGGCGCCTTGCCCGCCTCCGCGGCCACCTTGACGCACACCCGGTACGACCCGTCCGCCCGGCGCGCCGACCACGTCGGCTGCACCTCGAACTTCACCGGATCGCGCCCCAGGCTCGTCCGCACCGCCACGTGCGCGTTGTCCAGCGCCGTCTGGCGCGCCTGGCGCAGCGAAGGGGCCGTGGCCTCGAACGTGCCCACGTACGAGCCCTCCGTTACCACCGCCTGATCCATCCACCAGTCCGGCCGATCGGACTGCCTCGCCGGCGACTGCGCCGGCTCGACCGCTCGCTCCGCCCCGCCCCCAGGCTCCTGAGCCGACGCCTTCCCCGTCGCCGCGGGCGCACCCGCGCCCCCGGGCGGTGCCGCCGGCCGGCGCGCCCCGGCCCCACCGCCCCCGCCGCCGGCGGGTTTCTGCTCCCCGCCGCAACCCGCCAGCACGCCGGCCGCAATCGAAGCAACGAGTCGCCACGCCCTCCGCCGCGCCGGCGCGCCGTCCCGCCGGCCCGATCCGGAGGCCAAGACCTGCGATGCGCTCGGCGGCTTGGTCGGCTCTTTCATTCCGGGCTCCATGTAGCCAACGCAACGCCGACCGCCCCCCCCGGTTCCCGCCCAATACCCGCCGCGCCGCCATCAGAACAGTTTCTGCTGGTCCGGCACGTCCTTGACGCGCCCGTCCAGTTGCTTGATCTCCTGCATCATCTCGCCGGCGTTGTTGAACTGATAGTACTCGCTCGCGTAGCGGATGTACGCCACCTCGTCCAGGTCCCGCAGCCGCGACATCACCTTCTCGCCGATCATCCGAGACGGCACCTCGCGCTCGAACTCCCGGTGCAGCTCCTCCTCCACCTCGTCCACCACGCGCTGCTTGGCCTCCTCGGCGATCGCTCGCTTGCCGCACGCGGCCGTGATCCCCCGCAGGATGTTCTCGCGGTTGAACGGCGCGTGCGTCCCGTCGCGCTTGACCACCACCAGTCGGGCCGACTCCTCCACCCGCTCGTACGTCGTAAACCGTTTCTGGCACTTGACGCACTGCCGCCGACGCCGCACGACCCGCCCCGCGTCGCTGGCGCGGCTGTCGATCACCTTGTCGTCGTTGGCGGAGCAGTATGGGCAAATCACGGTGCGACACCACATTACGCCCAAGGAATGGGCGGCGTCCGTCAGGCGGTAACAACGGCTGGTATTGTCCTCTACCATGGCGGTCGGCGTCAAACGCCTCCGCAGCCCCATCCCACGGACCCGCTTCCCGCCGTACCCCACACCCCATACCCTTCCCCCCGGACCTCCCATGCCCACCGCCGCCATCCACGTCAAACTCCCGGACGGCTCCGTCAAGACCTTCGACAAGCCCGTCACGGCCCGCGAGGTCGCCGAGTCCATCGGGCCGCGCCTGGCACAGGCCGCGCTGGGGTGCAAGATCGACGGCACGCTCTCCGATCTCTCCACGCTCATCTCGCACGACTGCACGCTGCACGTCGTCACCGGCAAGAACCGCGACGGCACGCCCGACCCCGACGGCCTGTTCCTGATGCGCCACTCGGCCGCCCACGTCATGGCCGAGGCGATCCAGGACGTGGTCGGCAAGGACGTGCTCCTCGCCTACGGCCCCCCCACCGACACTGGCTTCTTCTACGACATGTACGTGCCGGAAGGGAAGAAACTCTCGACCGAGCACTTTGAGGCGATCAACCGGCGGATGGCGGAGATCATCCGGGAGGATCGGAAGTTCGCCCGATACGAGCTGGACGCAGACGCGGGCCGTAAGAAACTCGCGCGCGAGGGCAACAAGTACAAAGTCGACAACGCCGAGCGAGCCCTCGTCGGTGCAAAGGTGAAGCACTTGGCCCATGGGTCGACCGACGAGTTGCCCGAGGTACCACAACTCCTCTCGTTCTACGCCACCGGAACGCCAGGCAACGATTGGGAAGACCTCTGCCGCGGCCCGCACGTGCCCAGCACCGGGCGCATCGGTGCCGTCAAGGTCATGTCCCTCGCTTCCTCCTACTGGCACGGCGATGAGACCTCCGACCGCCTCACCCGCGTCTACGGCACCGCCTTCCCCACCCAGAAGGAACTCGACGACTACCTCACCCAACTCGAAGAGGCCAAGAAGCGCGACCACCGCGTCATCGGCAAGCACCTGCGCCTCTTCCACATCGACGAGATGGTCGGCCAGGGCCTCATCCTCTGGACCCCCAACGGCTCGATCGTCCGCCAGGAACTCCAGAACTTCATCTCCGCCGAACTCCGCAAACAGGGCTACTCGCAGGTCTTCACGCCGCACATCGGCAAGCTCGACCTCTACCGCACCAGCGGGCACTTCCCCTACTACAAGGATGCCCAGTACACCCCGATCGTCGAGCGCGAGGCCCTGGACGCCTTGGCCGCCGAGGGCTGCTCGTGCGCGGACCTGTCCAACCGTCTCGAGCAGGGCGAGGTGGACGGCTACCTGCTCAGGCCCATGAACTGCCCCCACCACGTCAAGATCTTCGACTCCGAGCCCCGCTCCTACCGCGACATGCCCGTGCGCCTCGCCGAGTTCGGCACCGTCTACCGCTGGGAGCAGTCCGGCGAACTCAACGGCATGACCCGCGTCCGGGGCTTCACCCAGGACGACGCCCACCTCTTCTGCACCCCCGAGCAGGTCCCCGCCGAACTCCTCGGCTGTCTTGAACTCGTCAAGATCATCTTCGGCACCCTCGGCATGAGGGACTACCGCGTGCGTGTCGGCCTGCGCACCCCCGACAGCGCCAAGTACATCGGCGACAAGGCCAACTGGGACAAGGCCGAGGCCGCCTGCCGCGACGCGGCCCGCTCCCTGGGCGTCCCCTTCGCCGAGGAGCCCGGCGAGGCCGCGTTCTACGGCCCCAAGATCGACTTCGTCGTCAAGGACGTCATCGGTCGCGAGTGGCAACTGGGCACCGTGCAGG